>JANJUT010000194.1 GCA_024710445.1 Thiobacillus sp. | reverse complement strand
ACCGCGAAGTTGAGACTCTTGTTGAGCACGCGCGGGAAGGGGTGCGAGGGATCGAGCCCGATCGGCGTCAACACGGGCATCAGTTCGCGGAAGAAATAATCGCGTATCCAGGCCGCCTGTTCTTCGTTCCAGTGCGTGCGGCGCAGAAAGTGAATGCCGTGGGTTTCCAGTTCGGGAATGATGTCGTTGTTGAACAGCTGGTATTGCCGGGCGACCAGCGCGTGCGCCATCTTCGATACCGCGCGGTATTGCTGGCGCGGGGTAAGGCCGTCGGGAGAGCGCTGGGTGGACTTGGCGATCAGCTGTTCCTTCAGCCCGGCGACGCGCACCTCGAAGAACTCGTCCAGGTTGCTGGCGAAGATGCAGAGAAACTTCAGCCGTTCGAGCACCGGCATGGTCGCATCGTCTGCCTGCGCGAGTACGCGGCGCTGAAACTCGAGGATGCCGAGTTCGCGGTTGATGAGGGTGTCGGGGCTGGGAAGATTCATGATTTGCAATGGATTGATTAGTCTTTAATGATAAGCGCCATGCCGAAACTTGATATGACAACAGTATGACAACCCCGCCGCCGCTTGAAATCGAACTCAAACTGTCGCTGCCGCCGCAGCAGGTTGACGCGTTCCGCAGACGGATGGCGCGGCGGCGCTGCCAGCCCGTGCAGCAGGATCTGGTGACCCGTTATTTTGACACCCCGGATTTTGCACTGAGCGCGCAAGGCGTGGCACTCCGGGTGCGGCGGGTGGGCCGGCGCTGGTTGCAGACGCTTAAAACCGAGGGCGAGCGCTGCGGAGGCCTGTCGCAGCGCGTCGAGCATGAAATGCCGATTCGCCGCGGCGTGCCGGACTGGAGCCGTTTTCCAGTCGAGGCGCTGGCTTATGTGCCGGAAGCCTTGCGCGACCAGCTGGTGCCGGTGTTTGAAACGCGCTTTAACCGCACGGCCTGGCTGATCAGGGGCCAGTCGGGCGCGCAGATCGAAGTGGCGCTGGACGTGGGGGAGGTGCTGGCAGGTAAACAAAGCCAGCCGATTTGCGAGATCGAGCTTGAACTGAAGGCGGGCCAGCCGGATGCCCTGTTTGCCCTGGCGCTGGACTGGGCGGGGCAGTTCGATTGCGTGCCGTTCGACATCAGCAAGGCCGAGCGCGGCGTGCGTCTGGCACATGGCCAGGCTGCGACACCTGCCAGATCCGTGCCGCTGAGCCTGAATCGCGACATGAGCGTGGAAGCCGGCTTTGCCGTAATGGTGCAGGCGTGTCTGACGCAGTTTCAGGCCAATTTGCCGGGTGTGCTGGTATCCGACGACATTGAGTATGTGCATCAGGCGCGGGTGGCGTTGCGGCGCCTGCGTGCGGGGTTGCGCGTGTTCCGCCGGGCGTGCGCGCTGCCGGACGAACTGATGGAGGGCCTGCACGAACTGATGGCTGCGCTCGGCCCGGCGCGTGACTGGGATGTGCTGTGCTGCGAGACGCTGCCGCGGATGGCCGCGTATTTTTCCAACCCGGTCGCATGGCAACAGGGTCTGGATCGGCTGGAAGCGCAGCGTGCCGACGTCAGGACCACCATGCGGTCAGCCCTGCTGCAGGCGCAGCCGGGTGCCTGGCTGCTGGCCTGTCAACGCTGGCTCTGGCTGCGAGGCTGGCAGCAAGGGCTGCAGGCGCAGCGCCCGGCGCAGTTGAGCAGCCTGAAAAAATGGGGGCGCCGGGCCTTGCAGAAGGGGCATCGTTCCATCGAACGCAGCGCAGGCGAATACGCGCAACTGCAAATGGCGCAGCGTCACGCTTTGCGTATCGCGATCAAGCGCCAGCGCTACACAGCCGAGTTCTTTTTGCCCCTGCTTGGGGGACGAAGGCAGGCGCGCTATCTGGCTGCGCTGCAAGCGCTCCAGGACAGCATGGGACGAAACAACGATGCGCGCGTGGCGTGGGAACTGCTGACGCAGGCGCAGATGCATGACGCGGCGATGGGGCAATTCGCACTCGGCTGGCTGGCGGCCCGGCAGACAGAAAATGCCACCGGTGAAATTGTTGGGCAATTGCAAAAATTGATGAAATCACGTCCTGGCTGGTAGATTGCGTCTAGGTCGTCCTAGTTTTTCAACGCACAATTCGCGCATCCAAATGAAACCAGACACCAGCTTGTCCATATCCCCACCCATGAATATCGCGTTTCTCGAAGACGATGCGGCGTTTGCCGCGAATATCATCGAATGGCTCGAACAGGTCGGGCACACCGTCACCTGGTTCCGCACCGGCCGTGAATGCGTTCGCGCGCTTACGGATGAGCGGTTTGATCTGTGCCTGTTCGACTGGATGCTGCCCGACATGACCGGCCCCGATGTGATGGCCAGCCTGAAACTGAAGGGCACGCTCCCCCCGGTGATTTTTCTGACCGGGCGCGATGCCGAGGAAGACGTGGTGCAGGTGATCCAGGCCGGTGCCGACGATTACATGGTCAAACCGCCTTCGCGCAGCGTACTGATTGCGCGCATTCATGCCGTGGCGCGCCGCTGCTCGGCGCAGCTGCGGCCGGAGCCGGTGCAGGACTTCGGTTCGCTGCAGGTGGACTTTGGCAACCGCAGATTCGAGCTGGATGGCGAGACGGTCAAGCTGACCGAAAAGGAAACCGAGCTGGCGCTGTATTTCTTCGGCCGCGTGGGGATGCTGCTGCCGCGCGGTCATCTGATCCAGGTGGTGTGGGGGTCCAGCCCGGACATCGATACACGTACCGTGGACGTGCATGTCAGCCATCTGCGCAGCAAGCTGAAACTGGTGCCGGA
>JANJUT010000185.1 GCA_024710445.1 Thiobacillus sp. | reverse complement strand
GCGACGATGCGGCGGTCTATCGGCTGAACGACAGCCAGGCCATCGTCGCGACCACCGATTTTTTCATGCCGATTGTCGATGATGCCTTTGATTTTGGCCGCATCGCCGCGACCAATGCCTTGTCGGATATCTACGCCATGGGTGGCAAGCCTTTGTTTGCCTTGGCGATTGTGGGCATGCCGGTTGGAAAGCTGCCGGTTGAAACCATACGTCTGATCCTGGCGGGCGGCGAGGCGGTTTGCCGCGAAGCGGGTATTCCGATTGCCGGTGGCCATTCGATCGACGCGCCGGAGCCGATTTATGGCCTGGTGGGCATAGGTGTGGTTCACCCTGATCAGGTCAAGCGCAACAATGCGGCCATGTCGGGCGATGTGTTGATACTGGGCAAGCCGCTGGGCGTGGGGGTTCTGTCGGCTGCGCTAAAGAAGGGTCAGCTCTCGGCTGAAGGCTATGCAAAGATGATCGAAACCACCACGCAACTGAATAGCGTAGGGACGGCATTGAGTGAACTGGATGGGGTGCACGCGATGACCGATGTCACCGGTTTTGCCCTGCTGGGACATTTGCTGGAAATCGCGCGCGGTTCGCAATTGTCGGCACACGTGCATTTTGATTGCGTGCCGGTGATCGAGGAGGCGCTGCGCCATGCGCAGGCAGGCGTGGCAACCGGCGCGGCTGAGCGTAACTGGGCGAGCTATGGTGAGGATGTCGATGTGGGCGCGGATGTTGCCGAGTGGCAACGCGCAGTGCTGTGCGACCCGCAGACCAGTGGCGGCTTGCTGATCGCATGTGATCCGTCGGTGGAGAATGAAGTGCTGGCGGCTTTCCTGCAGCATGGGTTTGCTGCAGCCAAAGCGATAGGACACCTCGGTGCAGGCGCACCGCGTGTCCAGGTGAGTGCGTCTTAGACGATCTTGAGCGTTGCGGTTTTGCGGTCTTCCGAGCGCCGACTGGAAACCTGGCGCCGGTCGGCAGACAGGCCGGGGGGCAATGCGGCATCGCGCGGGGCGATCCGGCGGTCGCCCAAACGGCGCTCTAACGGAATGAACTCAACGTCGTAAACTGGTAGTGCCGACATGGTTATATCCTTATCTTGTCGAGATGTTGACAATTGTAGTCAATATCTCGACAAATTTACAATCGTATAATTGACCTGTCAGCGGTTTATTTGTGCCGTTTGTCGGGGTAACGCAACAAATCAGTGTTGTGCCGCGCGGGTCAGGCGCTGTTTTTCACGTTCCCATTCACGATCTTTCTCGGCTGCGCGTTTGTCGTGCTGCTTTTTGCCTTTGGCCAGGCCGATGTCCAGTTTGATGCGGCCTTTTGAAAAATGCATGTTGAGGGGCACCAGGGTAAAGCCCGCCCGCTCGGTTTTGCCGATGAGTTTATTGATTTCGGCTGCGTTTAGCAGGAGTTTGCGCGAACGTGTGGGATCCGGAAGGATATGGGTGGACGCGGCAAGCAATGGGCTGATGTGGCAGCCAATCAGGTAGACGGAGCCATTCTTGATGACCACATAGGCCTCTTTCAACTGCACGCGTCCCGCACGGATGGCCTTGACTTCCCAGCCTTCAAGCACGAGCCCTGCCTCGAATTTCTCTTCGATGAAATAATCGTGAAAGGCTTTTTTGTTGTCGGCGATGCTCATGGCAGAAGGGCTTGCGTACAATTCTTAATTTTACAAGGCTTTAGGAACTCATGGCGCGTGTGGAAAAAAGTGTGCTGGTGGCGCACTCCTCCGAACGTATGTTTGATCTGGTGGACCGGGTCGAGGATTACCCTTTTTTTCTGCCCTGGTGCGGTGGGACCGAGTTGAAAACCCGTGACAAAAACATCACTGTGGCAACCATACACATTGCGTATATGGGTATTCGCCAGAGCTTTACGACAGAAAATACCAAGACGCGGCCGCATGAGATGCGAATTAAATTGATGGATGGCCCCTTCTCGGAACTGAAAGGCGACTGGATGTTTCTTCCACTGGGCGATGACGCTTGCAAGATTGAATTCCGTTTGCAGTACGTTTTTTCCAGCCGGGTACTGGAAACGATCCTGGCGCCGGTGTTCAGCCATATCACGAATACTTTTGTCGATGCCTTCGTGCGTCGCGCAGATGAGGTGTACTCCGTATGAATGCAGCCAGTATCAACGTGGAAGTCGCCTATGCGCTACCTGCGAAACAGCTTTTGCTGCAGGTTCAGTTGGTTGAGGGAGCGACCGTGGAAGATGCGATTCGCGCTTCCGGGGTGATGGTGTCATTCCCTGAAATTGATCTCGCCAAAAACAAGGTCGGCATTTTCAGCAAACTGGTCAAGCTGGACGAAACGGTGCGGGACAAGGATCGCGTGGAGATTTATCGTCCGTTGATCGCCGATCCCAAGGAAGTGCGCCGCAAGCGTGCTGAAGAGGGGAAAGTGACCAAAAAAGGTGGCGGGGATGCGGTATCCGAGAAAAAGGAAGAGCCTGCAGCCGGGTGAAACGGCCTTCCTGTCTGATTTACTTGCAAAAGTCGGAAATGGCTTTCTGGCTATTGGCCAGGGCAGCATTGCGTGCCGCTTCGTCCATGTAGATACGCTGCCCGGCGCTGTTGGTTGTGTAGGTGCGTGCCGTGTTTTGCAAGGTGCTGAGGTTTTTGCGTGCCTTGTCGCAGTTTTCACGCTGGATGCGTGCCTGTTCGGCTTCTTTTTCGGCCTTGGCGCGGGCTTCTTCAGCGTCCTTGCGGCGCTTTTTGTAGGCCTGATCCTGGTCGTTAAGCGATTGGGTGGCCTGCGAGGTGGTCTCAGCCTGTCCAGCCGCAGGACCTTTAACCGTTTCAGCGTTCACTGTGGGCGGTTGATCCGTGTAATGTACCTTGCCTTGGCCATCGGTCCATTTATACAGTTCGGCATGGGCGCTCGCGGCAAACACAAGAGTGCCCAAAAGCAAAAGCCTCCCGGTGTCTGTCCGGAAGGCTCGATTGCTGAGTTTTGACAAATCAATCACCGACTTTGAGCATCGGGTAGTTCATCTGGGCCAATCCTTTCTGGATATGGTCTCTGGCTAATTTGGCCTGCTTCAATACGGTGTCGCTGTCGCCTTTCGCGGCAGCCTCTTCCGCTGCTTTCAGTGCATTGTCGGCGGTGGTCCACAGGTGATTTTTGGCCTTGGCGTCCTTGGCTTCTGCCTTGGCTGCAGTCAAGGCAGCCTGGGCTTCGGCACTGATGGATATTTTTGCGGGCTCGGCTGCTTTTGCGGGGGGGGCCTGGGTGGTTTGAATATCGGCGCAGCCAGACAAGCCCAGCAGGGCAACGGAAGTCAGTACAAGTAAAACTTTGGACATTGTTTTATCTCCTCGTGTTGTATGGCGTTCAGGGGGCGGGCTGTCGAACCTGTCGCCCTAGCAGATTGAGTGCTGGGACAAAGTTAGCCGCATCATGCGCGGGAGTCAACTCATTCGGCCTGCAATCGGATTGGTAGATTACGACCAAAGGCCCATAGAGCGTGCAAGTTTGTGCGGGCACGGGGGGCACGCGTATAATTCCGCTTTGCTATAAGGAAAGCCCATGCGTGTTCTTCAAAAAGCGCTGACGTTCGACGACGTTCTGCTCGTTCCCGCCCATTCCGCCATTCTTCCTCGCGAGGTCAGCCTGTCTACGCAGTTGACCCGCACGATATCCCTGAACCTTCCCCTGCTGTCGGCCGCCATGGATACGGTTACCGAGGCGCGCCTGGCGATTGCGCTGGCGCAGGAGGGCGGCATCGGCATCATTCATAAAAACATGAACACCGAGATGCAGGCGGCCCAGGTGGCGGCGGTCAAGCGCTTTGAGTCGGGCGTGGTCAAGGACCCGATTACCGTGGCACCGCAAATGACCGTGCGCCAGGTTCTGGATATCACCCGCAGCAAGCGCATTTCCGGCCTGCCGGTGATCGATGGCGGCAAGGTGGTGGGCATCGTCACCAATCGGGACCTGCGTTTCGAAACCAGCCTCGATCAGCCGGTGGCCAACATCATGACGCCAAAAGAGCGGCTGGTGACGGTGCAGGAAGGCGCAAACCTCGACGAGGCGATGGCACTGTTGCACAAATACCGCCTGGAGCGGGTGCTGGTGGTGAACGATGCATTCGAATTGCGCGGCTTGATTACTGTCAAGGACATCCAGAAATCCAGCGAGCATCCGCTGGCCTGCAAGGACGCAATGGGCCGTCTGCGTGTAGGCGCAGCCGTCGGTACCGGTGAGGGTACCGAAGAACGCGTGGCTGCATTGGTGGCAGCGGGCGTGGATATCATTACCGTGGACACGGCACATGGCCATTCCAAGGGCGTGCTCGACCGGGTACGCTGGGTCAAGCAGAACTTCCCTGATGTGCAGGTGATCGGCGGCAACATCGCTACCGCTGCAGCGGCCGCTGCCTTGGTCGAGCACGGGGCTGATGCGGTCAAGGTTGGCATCGGTCCTGGTTCGATTTGCACCACGCGCATGGTTGCCGGCGTGGGCGTTCCGCAAATCACCGCCGTGGCCAATGTGGCGGCGGCGTTGGCGGGTAGCGGCGTGGGCGTGATTGCCGATGGTGGTATTCGCTACTCTGGCGATATCGCCAAGGCGATTGCGGCTGGCGCCAGTTGTGTGATGCTCGGCGGCCTGCTTGCGGGTACCGAAGAAGCGCCGGGCGAAGTCGAACTGTTCCAGGGACGTTCATATAAGTCTTACCGTGGCATGGGCTCGCTGGGCGCGATGCAGCAGGGTTCCAGCGATCGCTACTTCCAGGACAACGAGAAGAGCGCCGAGAAGCTCGTGCCTGAAGGGATTGAAGGCCGGGTGCCCTACAAGGGCAGCGCACTGGGCGTGATTCACCAGTTGATGGGCGGCCTGCGCTCCAGCATGGGCTACCTCGGCGTGGCTACGATCACCGATATGCATGCCAAGGCCGAGTTCGTCGAAATCACTTCGGCAGGCGTGCGTGAATCGCACGTGCACGATGTGCAGATCACCAAGGAAGCACCGAATTATCGCCTCGAATAACGGGTGGATAAGCAGGCCGAATTGAAAGGAAGTCACGCAGTGCGTGGCTTTCTTTTTTCCGGCCCCATGCCACTCCCTTTGTCCTTGCTCAGACTCCTGAAAATATGCATCAGAAAATACTTATTCTCGATTTCGGTTCTCAATACACCCAACTGATTGCGCGCCGTGTGCGCGAAGCTGGGGTGTACTGCGAATTGCATCCCAACGACGTGACCGAGCAGTTTGTGCGCGACTTTGCACCAGCCGGCATCATTCTTTCCGGTGGGCCGAACTCAGTGTACGAGGAGGAAACGCCGCGTGCGCCGCAGGTCGTGTTTGAACTGGGTGTGCCGGTGCTGGGGATTTGTTACGGCATGCAGACCATGGCGGCGCAACTGGGTGGCAAGGTGGAAAATGCGGCCAAACGCGAATTTGGTTACGCGGAAATTCGTGCACATGGCCACACGGCCCTGCTGCGCGACATTCAGGACCGCGTCAACGATGAAGGCCATGGTCTGCTGGATGTATGGATGAGTCACGGCGACAAGGTCACCGAATTGCCGTCCGGGTTCAGGCTGATGGCCTCCAACGCTGCCACGCCGATTGCCGCGATGGCTGACGAAGATCGCAGGTTCTACGGCGTGCAGTTTCACCCGGAAGTCACCCACACCCTGCAGGGCAAGACCATCATCAACCGCTTCGTGCGCGATCTGTGTGACTGTGCGGGCGACTGGAACATGCCAGATTACGTCGACGAAGCCATCGGCCGCGTGCGCTCGGAAGTTGGCAGTGATGAGGTGATTCTGGGCTTGTCCGGTGGGGTCGATTCCTCGGTGGTCGCCGCGTTGCTGCATCGCGCCATTGGCACGCAACTGACCTGCGTATTTGTGGACAATGGCCTGCTACGCCTGAACGAGGCCGAGCAGGTGATGCAGACTTTTGCCGACAACTTGGGCGTCAAGGTCATCCATGTCGATGCGCGCGATCGCTTCATGAATGAACTAGCCGGGGTCACCGACCCGGAGCAGAAGCGCAAGATCATCGGCCGTGAATTCGTCCACGTATTCCAGGAAGAAGCCGAGAAACTGCCGAAAGCCAAGTGGCTGGCACAGGGTACGATTTATCCCGACGTCATCGAATCGGCGAGCGCCAAGACCAAGAAGGCGCACACCATCAAAAGCCATCACAACGTCGGCGGCCTGCCCGACACGCTGCACCTGAAACTGCTGGAACCCTTGCGCGAACTGTTCAAGGACGAAGTGCGCGAACTGGGCGTGGCGCTGGGCTTGCCGCATGACATGGTCTACCGCCACCCCTTCCCCGGTCCCGGTCTTGGTGTACGCATCCTCGGCGAAGTGAAACGCGAATATGCGGATTTGCTGCGTCTGGCCGATGCCATCTTCATTGAAGAGCTACGCACCTCCGGCTGGTATGAGAAAACCAGCCAGGCTTTTACCGTGTTTCTGCCGGTCAAGTCGGTTGGCGTGATGGGCGATGGCCGCACCTACGATTACGTCGTTGCCCTGCGCGCCGTCGTGACCAGCGATTTCATGACCGCGCACTGGGCCGAGTTGCCATACTCGCTACTCGGCAAAGTCTCCAATCGCATCATCAACGAAGTGCGCGGCATCAACCGTGTCGTCTATGACATCAGCGGCAAACCGCCGGCTACGATTGAGTGGGAATGATTCCGCGTCTGGCACAGCCAGGCACCTGATGGCATGAAATGCCGCTAAGCCCGCGTAATTGCGGGCTTTTTTTTGTTTGTGTTTGGCACGATCTGGCAACGGGAGGAAGCGCCAAGCACCGTTTGAGC
>JANJUT010000151.1 GCA_024710445.1 Thiobacillus sp. | reverse complement strand
TGAACAGGGTCGTTTCAGGATTGAGCGACTCCAGCGTTTCCTTGACGTGGGCACCATCGATATTGGAAATGAAATGCACTTTCAGGCGTGGGTGGCGATACGGCTTCAATGCCTGAACCACCATCTGCGGTCCCAGATCGGAGCCGCCGATGCCAATGTTCACCACATCGGTGATGCGCTCGCCGGTGTAGCCCCGCCACAGCCCGCTCCGCACCTGTTCGGCAAAGGCGCCCATGCGCTCAATGACGGCATTGACCTTGGGCATCACATCCTCGCCATCAACCACCACCGGCCGGTTGCTGCGGTTGCGTAGCGCCACATGCAGCACCGCGCGATTTTCCGTATTATTGATTTTCTCACCGTTGAACATGCGCTCGCGCCAGCCCACCACGTCTGCCTCTTCAGCCAGATGTACCAACAGACTCATGCTCTCTTCCGTGATGCGATTCTTGGAATAATCCAGCAACACCTCGCCCACCTGCAGCGAGAACCGCTCGAAACGCAACGGGTCTGCCTCGAACAGGTCGCGCATATGCACACCGGCCATGCGGGCCTGATGCGCCTTCAATACTTGCTGGCATGCCGAGCGCTGCGATGGTCCCGGGACTTCACTCTGCTCCTGACTCGCGAATACCGACGATGACATACAACACTTTCTCCTGTTTCTCTGGACCATGTTCTCTGGACCATGCGGCGTCGTCACGACAATCGTGGCGTCCACCCTGCCAATCCTTATCCAAGCAACGGCTATGCCATGCCTCGTGAGTATGCCCCCACCCTGGACCATTGAGGCGGCCAGGTGAGTGAACCCGTAAAATGATTCTTGCGTTGCCTTGAGTCGGTCATTCCGTGGAGCCGCTTCAATAGAACGCTGTTTTTAATGCTTATTGATTCGCCCTCCCGCACTGTCTCACACAGCCGGGACAAGCCGGTTTTCAATATCACTTCAAACGTCATCAGGCCGAATCAACAAGCATAGGAAATAATAGTGATAGGAAAATGACACGCACGCTCTCCTCGTCAAGAAAGCACTTTATAAAAGAGCTCCCCCACAAAAAGCAGAGCACCAGTGCACCAATATAGCGCACACCCAAGTTCAAGCGCCTTAATATGGCACATAATTTGCTGCGATCCTGTCATGTACTGATGACATGCGCCATAACAGGCACAGAAACCATAGTAACCACCTGTTTTAAATGGTTACTCATAAGACACTTCGATGCCGGCACTGTTAACAGTTCGACAAAAACTGGCGAGTATTTGGAAAGGCAAACGACATGCATGTCTTGATAACGGGCGGGGCGGGATTCATTGGCTCGCACCTGGCAGCGCGCCACCTGGCGAATGGCGACCAGGTCTATGTGGTGGACAACCTGAGCACCGGCTCCCTCGCGAACATCAAACCGTTTCGAGGCCATCCCGCTTTCCGCTTTACCGAGGCCGACATTTTGCAGTGGAGTGAAATGGATGAAGCTGTCGCCTGGGCCGACCGCATCTACCATATGGCAGCAGTTGTAGGGGTGAAAAAAGTACTGGAAGACCCGGTCGCCGTGATGGCGACCAATATGACGGGGACAGAAAAAGTCCTGCGTGCGATTCACCATGGTGGCTGGAACCCGCAGGTCATCATCGCCTCCACCTCCGAAGTGTATGGTTTCAATTCAAAAAGCAGCTTTGCTGAAACCGATGACATCGTGCTGCCGTCCGCCGGCCGCCTGCGCTGGACCTATGCCATCACCAAACTGGCAGATGAATTCCTCGCCTTTTCCTATGCACGCAAATACGGCCTGAATATCGTGGTCGTGCGCCTGTTCAATACCATCGGACCCAACCAGGTCGGTCATTACGGCATGGTGGTGCCCAGCTTCGTCAAGCAGGCGGTGAGCAACGACCCCCTCACCATCTACGGTGAAGGTACGCAAACCCGCTCCTTCTGTGATGTGCGCGATACCGTGGTGGCGCTGGATTATCTGGCTGGCTGCCCGGAAGCCTGGGGCGAGGTAGTGAACGTAGGCAACGATCAGGAAATTTCCATTTGCGATCTGGCCAAGCTGATCGTGCAACGCACCCACAGTACCTCGCCATTGCATTTCATTTCCTACGCGGATGCCTACGGCGAGGAATTCGAGGACGTTACGCACCGCCGTCCGGAACTCAACAAGCTGCGTGCCCTGACGGGCTTCGCGCCGGAGTGGACCCTGAACGACACCCTGGATAATCTGATAGAAAACGAACGTGCAAAGAATTTGCGCGTAGCCTAGAATAGCCGTCCATGGCCACAACGCCCTATTTCATTCTCAGCCCGAATACGGTGCTGAGCATCATCGGTCTGATCCATGGGCCAGACAAAACCGTCCCCAACCCGGAAGAAGACTGGCGCAACGCCACCGTCGATGTGGTGATCCCCGCCTTCAACGAGGAAAGCAACATCCCGTTGTGCCTGGCCGCGCTGGCGCGCCAGACCCGCAAGCCCACACGCATTATTCTGATTGACGATGGCAGCCAGGACCGTACAGTCGAATACGCCCAGACCTTCTGTGCACTCAATGGCATGGAGCTGGTCGCAATCAAGCGTGCCCAGTCCATCGGCAAGACCCCCACGCTGAAGCGCCAGTCGCGCGAGTTCGACTCCGACGTCGAGTTCATCCTCGACGGCGACACCGTACTGGAATCGGAAAACTACATCGACCGTGTGGTTGAAGAACTCTACCATGGCGCCGGCATCGCCAGCGCCTGTGGCACCGTCCTGCCCCTGCGCGACAGCGACCGCCGCGAATTACTCAAGGCCCCGGCGCTGCAAACCTTCCTCGAGGCCCACCCCGAAGCGAGCATCTACCCCAGGGTGGGCTGGTTTCATCACCTGCAGCGCGGTATCACCGACATGTACCGGGATGTGCTGTATTTTTTCCTGCAGCGATTCGTATATGTAGGCCAGATGGCTTTTTTTGGCAGCATTCTCAATCCGGTGGGCTGTGCCGTGGCCTATCGCCGCAGCGTGCTGAAGACCATCGTGTTCGACCGCTACGAACCGATCCTGGGAGATGACCTCACCAACTCGGAAGACATCTTCATCGGCTTCGCCATGAACGACAACGGCTACCGCAACATCCAGCTTACCGATGTCTGCGCCCGCTCGCAGGAGCCGGAAGTCGGCCGTGTACCGGGACAAATCTACCTCTGGTCCTCGTCCTTCCTGCAAAGCTGCTACTACTTCGATGAACTGATGCGCAGCCCGTTCAAGGCGCCCAAGCGTTGGCGCCGCGAAAAACAGGAACAGGCCGAACTGGCAGCCGGACTCGCGGACAAGCGCATCCATCGCGAACAATATCGTCAGCCCTTCGGCATCGACTACACCCTCAAATATGGTCGCCCCATCGGCTGGGTGCTGTTCATGTCGGCATTCGAGAAAGTGGCCTTCCCAACGGCACTGTTGATCATGTTCCTGCTGCAATTGTGGGAACCGCTGGCCATCACGCTGATAGCGGAAACGGCGGTGGCCACCACCATCCTGGTCACCGTGGCCAAGGGGCAACGACTGAAATATTTCTTCAAGGGACTGCTGATAACGCCGCTGCGTTATGCCGTATTGCTGTTCGACCTCATCACCATCGGCCGCTTTGCCGCCGATCTGTGGATCTTCCGCAACCGGAAGTGGCGCAAATGAATCTACGCTGGATACCCGCCTTTGCCTTGCTTTGCCTTGCACCCCTGACTGTGGCCGCGCAGCCTGTCCCCGATGCAGGTCTGCGTGCCGAAATGCAGGGCCAGTGGTCGGAGGCGGTAGATATCTACAAACAGTCGCTCCAGGCTAACCCGGCACAGGCCAACTTATGGGAACGCATCGCCGACATTCGCGCCACCCAGCTCAAGATGCCGAACCTCGCAGCTGAGGCCCTGCGCGAAGCGGTGAAATACGCTCCCACGGATGCCCGACTGCATCACAAACTCTCGCAGGCCTATGCAGCAGCGCAGCAAGGCCCGGAGGCCCTGGCCGCCATCACGCGCGCAATCGAACTCGAACCGGACAACGCAAGCTATTTACGCACCCGTGGTGAAGTGGCCACCTGGACCGGTGATTATGCCCAGGCCCTCGACAGCTTCGAGCGCGTCCTCGCCACCTCGCCGCAGGATACCGCCGCCCTGCTTGGCGCTGCCCGTGCCCATTCGCGCAGCGGCAAAAAAGATGCTGCTGTGTCACGCTACCGGGCCTATCTGGAACACAACCCGCAGGACAAGGATGTCGTCCTGGAATACATGGAACTGGAGGCCGAACGCGGCAACACCCAAACTGTCCAGGAATACGATGCGCTGTATCGCCAGCGTTTCGGCGAAAGCAAGGAATACTGGCTGCGCATGGCCGACATCTACGCGCTGGGCGGCAATGCAACTGCGTCGTCAGCGGCACTGAACGAGGCAACCCGCCTGGCACCGCAGGACCATGCCCTGTTCTATCGCCTGGCGCAGAGTTACCCGAGCGAGAAGGAGGCAGCGGCCGCCGCTGCAGCCATCGAACGCGCAGTGGAACTCGACCCCAGGAATCTGGAATATCTGCGCACCCGTGCCGATCTGGCGTCCTGGCGCAGCGACTATGCCACTGCACTGGACAGTTACCAGCGCATACTCACCACCGTGCCAGACGATCCGGGTGCACGCCTGGGCATTGCACGTGTCAACTACTGGCGCAGCCAACTGGACGATGCGAAAACGGCCTATCGCGACTATCTGGCGCAACAACCGGGCGTGGCGGCGGCATGGATGGAATACATCGTGGTCGTCACCGAACTGGGCGACTACGCGCGCGCGATTGAACTGCTGGAAGACTATCGCCAGCGCTTCGGCGACAACATCGCCTACTACAAGCAGAAGGCACGCGTACTGGCCTGGGCGGAGCGGCCCACCCCCGCGCTGGCCATCGTTGCCGAGCAGTCCCCCGCCTTGCCCAACGACTATGAGCTGGGCTACACCCGCACCGTTGCCCTACATTACGCCCATCGCCCACGTGAGGCACTGGAGAGTCTGGCCGAGGTCACGCGCCTGCAGCCGGACAGCAAGGAAACAAAAGATCTGGCACGCTTTGTCCGTACGCCACTGCGCTCCAATGCCACTGTCGACCTCGGCTACCAGGTCGGTTCCGACAACATCACTATCCGCCATGCCGGCCTGCGCGGCGAATACGTGATCAATCCCGGGACACGCCTGTTCGGCGGCAGTGACCGCCAACAGGTCCATGCTGACAGCGGCAGCGGTTATGAAAAGCCGGATGGCGGCACCGCCATTGGCTACAACCGTGCCTGGCTGGGGATCCAGCATCGCACTTCGCCCAGGCTGTCGCTCGATGCGCAAACCGGTGGCGGCACCGCAGAAGGCGATAACCAGTTCATTTATGAAATAGGCGCCGACATCCAGCCGAACGACGAACTCGCGATGCGCCTGTCGCACCGGCAAGACCTGTTTGCCGTGTCACCGCTCGCGGCCAAGCTCGGCATCGCGCGCCACGCCAGCACCTTCGATGCAACCTGGACACCGAATCTGCGCGCCACGCTCGCCAGTCGTTTCGCCTACGACACGCTCTCGGATGGCAACGATCGCTGGGAAGCAGAACTTGCGCCGCGCCGCGCCGTCCTGCGCACGCAACGCCTGAATCTGGACCTGGGCGTGAGCGGACGCTGGTTCGGCTTCGATCAGGACCCGGGCAACGGCTACTACGCGCCCTCGCTTTATCAGCGCTACGCAGTGACAGCCTTCACCTACTGGAAGATCAGCGACGACGATGGCGTGAGCGTAGCCTTCAGTTATGGTCCCTACAAGGACAACACCATGTCAGGTTTCCGTGCGGGTGGCGACATCGTGGCAGAAGGTTTCTTCGGCCTCTATCGTGACTGGTTCGTCGATGTGAAGGCCGGGCTGTCCCACTATGGCGGCGGTGCCACGGGTGGATACCGCTCGCGCATGTTCGAGATCAGCCTCACCCGACGCTTTTGACGTTTGGCCAGCGCCTGCATGGTCGAAGAAGCATGAAGCGCTGGCTGTTGGCGCTCTCGCTAGTTATCCCTCTCGCAGCCGCAGCGCAGCCCCCTGTTGAGCGCACGGTCTCGGTAACATTCGACGATCTTCCCTTCGCCTCCGTGCCGGCGGAAAACAACGCAGCACTGGAAGACATGACCGCCCGGCTTCTGCAGGCCATCCAGAACGCACAGGTGCCCGCCGTAGGCTTCGTCAATGAAGCAAAACTCTATCGTGAGGGCAACCTCGACCCGGCACGGGTCGCATTGCTGCGCAGCTGGCTCAAGGCCGGATTCGAACTCGGCAATCACACCTACTCCCACCCTTCGCTCAACAAGGTGCCGCTCGACGCATTCCAGGCCGACCTGCTGCACGGTGAAACCGTCACCCGGCCCCTCATGCAAAATGAAGGCCGGTCCCTGCGCTGGTTTCGTCACCCATTTCTGCATCTGGGAGCCACACCAGACGTACGCATGGCATTCCAGGATTTCCTCGCTGTGCACGCTTATACCGTTGCCCCGGTGACCGTGAACAACTCGGAATGGGTGTTCGCCACCGCCTATGCCCGGGCACAGGCACAAGGCGACGAGGAAGCCGCACACCGCATTGGCGCAGCCTATGTACCCTACATGGAAGCGGTATTTACCCAGGCTGAACAATTGGCCCTCGACTTGTTCGGCCGCTCCATTCCCCATGTGCTGGTACTGCATGCCAATTCGCTCAACGCGGACCATTTTGCGGTGCTCGCCGAAAGACTCAAGCAACGCGGCTACCGCTTCGTGACCCTGGATACCGCGATCAGGGACATCGCCTATACATCACCCATGGGGTTCAGCGGAATTACCGGAGAGTCCTGGCTCGAACGCTGGGCGCGCCATGCCGGACTGCGGCCATCATCACCACCACCCGTGCCAGGCTTTGTGACCCAGTGGGCCGGGCCAACCGCATATCGGGGCTATTGAGATGCGGCTATACGCACTCATCACAACGACCGTGTTCGCGCTTGCTTACGCAACACCTGCAATGGCCGCCGATACGCTGCGCTCACTGGCCCAATCGGCAGGCATCCGCTTCGGTGCGGCGGTGGATGTCGAAGTATTGAATACCGATGCAGCCTATGCCCGGCTACTGGCGCGTGAATTCAACCTCGTCACGCCGGAAAACGCGATGAAATTTTCCATCGTGCAGCCCGAACGCGGCCGCTTCGATTTTACGCAGGCAGACGCCCTGATTGAATTCGCCAAGGCACACGCCATGCAGGTGAACGGTCATGTACTGGTATGGCATCAACAACTCCCGGACTGGCTGACACAGGGCAATTTCAGCCGCGACGAACTGAAAGCCATTCTGCGCGAGCACATCCAGACTTTAGTCACGCGCTATCGTGGCCGGGTGGCGTCATGGGATGTGGCAGCCGAGGCAGTGGACGAGGACGGACGGATGCGCGAGACCTTCTGGTCGCGCGGCATCGGCCCGGATTATCTGGCACTGGCGTTTGACTGGGCACACGCGGCCGACCCGCAGGCACGCCTGCGCTACAACGATTATGGCGGTGAGGGTGCAGGCCCCAAATCGGATGGAATCTACGATCTCGTGGCAGCCCTGCGCATGAAGGGCCGGCCGATACATGGTGTGGGCCTGCAAATGCACGTGAGCCTGAAAGACGCGCCGCACGCACGGGATGTCCGAATCAACATGAAGCGCCTGGCGGCGATCGGACTGGAGACCCACATCACCGAAATGGACGCGATGCTGGCCATGCCGGCGACCCGTACCGACCTCAAGGCACAGGCTGCTTTGTACCGCGACATGCTGCAGGCCTGCCTGGCGGTGCCGCAATGCCGCAGTTTTTCGACCTGGGGGGTAACCGACCGCCATTCGTGGATACCAGAGTTTTTCCCCGGCCAGGGCGCTGCCCTGCTATTCGGGTCGGATAACCGCGCGAAGCCGGCATACCTTGGCGTCAGACGGGTGCTACGCAACGCAGCATCGGGCAAACGCTGAAACAACCCAGGCAAGCAAGCTGGAAACTCAGGCCAAATAACGAGTCACGCAAAAAAATAAGCGCGCCTGGAAATGGTGCGGGAGGGGGACTCGAACCCCCACACTGTTACCAGCGGCGGATTTTGAAGCTTGGGAGTAAGTTAATTAAAGCAATCCACTAGTCGAAATCACTTCTACAAAGGCTATTTTTCACCTTACGGGAAACCGCGCCATAACGTCAGCGCGCACAAATTGTAGAAGCGGTTTGAACAAAGAACTTTCAAACCCAAAACAGCTTTGAAAATAATTGACCTATTTCTTTCAAAGCCTACAATGCTTTAAAAATATTTTGTGCCTTCACCTCTAATCCAATGAATAAAAAAGACTTTGCTGACTCAGCAAGCGGACGGCTCACAAATACCCCTCAGGGCTACCTGGCCTTTGTGCCAAACCCTTTGCCGCCGCCTATCGACTTCGATATGCCACTCGCGCTCTCGCTCTCAAAAGCCGACGCGGCGCTTTCGGAGCTATCTGGCCTCGGTGGACAGTTACCTAACCCACACCTATTAATTTCACCCTACATCAAGCGGGAGGCCGTTTTGTCCTCACGCATTGAGGGCACGAAAGCTAGCCTTTCCGACCTTCTGATTGATGAACTTGAAGACGGCCAAGCCAAACCATCGAGTAGCGACGACATCAAGGAAGTACGGAACTATATCCGCGCACTGGAATTTGGCGTTCAACGTCTACAAACGCTCCCTCTATCGCTCAGACTCATCCGGGAAATTCACGCCAAGCTCATGGAAGGTGTCCGAGGTGAGAAGGCGACCCCGGGCGAATTCAGACGATCACAGAACTGGATCGGCCCGGCCGGGAGCACACCAATGACAGCAGCATTTGTCCCGCCACCAGTTGAAGTGTTGATGGACTGTCTCGGGGACTGGGAGAGTTTTCTGCATTCACAGGACGTGATGCCCGACTTGATTCAGTGCGCGATGATGCACGTTCAGTTTGAAACCATCCACCCATTCCTGGACGGAAACGGACGAGTCGGACGTCTTCTGATTACTTTTTTCCTCATGCAGCGTGGGCGGCTGTCAGAACCATTGCTTTACCTCTCTGCGTTCATCGATGCCCATAAGGGCGACTATTACGATCTGTTGCAACGCGTACGCACGCACGGCGACTGGATACCATGGATCAGATTTTTTCTGCAAGGCGTAACAGAAACAGCCACCGAGGCGGGGCAACAGTCAAAAGAACTACACCGGTTACGAGAGCAGTATCGAAGCCAATTACGTGACAAGCCAAATGCCCTTGGCCTGATCGACGAGCTTTTCTTCAATCCATACATGACCATTGGTCGCGGAGCCAAGGTGCTCAATAAAACCCATCCCACAGCAAAAGCCGCAATCAGCGTTCTTGAGGAAAGGAAAATACTCAAGGAAGTCAGCGGGCGCCAGTGGGGTCGCTTTTACGTTTGCGAGCCTGTCCTAGATGCACTAGAGAAACCATTCACATAAAATGCTGCCAGAGGCTATTGGCAAGCTGGCTACGGTTACCAGATGGAACCGAAGAACGCAGCTTTATCGGGCCCAATCACGAGATAAATTAGCGTTCTCAGAGGAGGAGAAATGTACCGGATTGTCTATATTTTCTTAGCTGCTGCTATCGTTACGGGATGCTCTTCAACCCCAAAAATGGGAAATGTCATACCGGGTGAAGGTGGAATTTATCTAGTGTCGACCACAGGTGAAAGCAATGAAGTGGCACTTTCATCTGCCCTTCATTCTGCGAAAACCACATGCGAACAAAGACATTTAAGATTTGTCGTTCTTGACCAAAAAGTTGAATACAAGGGCTTAGTTTCAGAAAGCACAAACAACACCTTTAACAAGGTGTCTGAAATTGTTGCCGCAACTACATTTCGGTACATCCCAACGCTTTCAAGTGAAGATGACTACCAAATAGCAATGCGCTTCAAGTGTGAAGCTTGATTTCCAAGCAATCACAAGCCAGAAAACCTGTCAAACGTCCGAATTACAAGGAACTCCAAGAATTGCATGACCGCCGAAAACGACACAGCCAAGCATGACTGATACCCGAAAAACAAAGAAATCCAAGGGGAAAGTAAAGCGCCAGCATGATGCGAAATTGGATACCTTTGCGAGCCAGGCAGAGTTAATCGACAGACAGGTCGCCGAAGATGTCATGCACCGTAAACATCCACCGATTGGCATATCAGACCAAGAACCTGAGCTTGAACTTGGGCAACGCCTTCAGGAGGCACGCGAAGCCTCAAAGCTCACCCAGGGCGAACTTGCTGAACTCACCAAGCAAGCAGACACAGAAGGGAAAGGCATTTCCCGCGCAGTACTCTCGTTCTATGAAACGGGGAAAAGCCGCCCCTCTCCGCGTGAACTTCGGATGCTGTGCGAATCCCTGCGGGTATCGCCCAGCCAACTGATTTACGGCACAGATGACCCATTCGAAAACTTGGCGGATAACGCAAGATACGAGGGCTTCTCGACCAGCGATCCCGAGTTCTTCGCCATGTTGACCTATGCTTTCAGCAAGCAGCATCACCATACCCGCCTGGCGATTATGCGGATAATGAATAGCATGCTGATGGGGTGGGATAAGTCGTGGACGGCCAACACTGAAGAAGCAAACAAGCAGTTCTTGGAAATAGCCGACGCTCTACGAAGCCTCGTAGCCAAGCGCGAAGGAGCCAGTCCAAAAAAGAAATAGAAAAGAATATTTTATATTCATCTTGCATAGTATGTTTACATCTGCTAAAAATGCAGCGTGTTTATTTCACACGCAAGGTGAACCATGTCGCAAACCATCATTACCCCCGACCAGTGCCGCACGGCACGCCGGGAACTCAGCCTTTCCCAAGGTGACGTAGCAGCCGCAACCGGTCTGAACCGCGTCTATATCTCCGACTTTGAAAACGGCGGCACCAACCGCCTGACCACCGGCCAGCAGAAAAAGCTGGTGGAATTCTTCAAGGGAAAACTGGAAGAGGCCCAATCCAACGGCGAAGAACTCGACCTGAGTTTCGGCCAAACCGAAGGCCTCGCAGCCTCCGACCTCAAAGAATCGCCCGCACTACGCAGCACGGCGATTGCCTGCCTGCACTTCGCCATCAGCCCTGACATTCCCGCTCCCGACGTGCTGAAGATCATCCGTCAGATGGAAGAAAACGAAATTCGCCTGGAAGAGCTTCTGAGTAAGGATGCCAAGGAAGGCGGGTTACTGACGCTCGGGCAATGGGACGGTGAAACCGAAACCGACCTGCAAGAGGCAATCGCCACCATGGCCGCGAATTTCGTGCTTGCCAGCCTGGTACAGGGCAAAAGCTTCGTTTACCGCGACACCGACGAAGGCGAAGATGCCAAGACCGTGCGTGACGTGATGAACGACACCTTCGCCAGTGCCTTTACCGGCGTCATCGCCAACTGGGTGAACACCCGACCGGCCAACCAACCAAGCCAGACTACCGACCCTGAAAGCGCCACCAAAGTACCGAAAGCCGAGGAGGAACAGTCATGGCTGTGAAACTACCCGTCCCAATGTTTCCAGCATCGGGCAAGGCGGCGCAGACAATCGGCTTTGTGCTGGCTGTGGTCGTGCTGCTCTCCATGGCCCACAAGAAAAAGGCCGACGCTGCAAACCAAAAATAACAAGCCGCGCCGACCTTCAATCACAAACGGATTTGACACCATGAACAGAAAACAACGCCGGGCAACGTCCCGCAAAACTCACCGCGAGGCCATCCCAGCCTGCTACCTCCTGTATTGCCCGGTCGCCGGTATGTATTTGGTCGATGCCGACGCCGAAACCACAACGCTGCATTTCGGGGAAGAAGCATCCGCCGCCGCCATGCCAACGCGTGAAGACGCCTTGGAACTGGTAAAAGACGTGCTGATCGCGAGCGGTTTGCAACTCGCCATCCAGCCGCGCTACCTGCCCTACTACCACTGAGAGCACCCGCCATGCGCAAGCAATCGCGGGAGGCTTGGGACGCCCTCACGCCAAAAATCCGCACTGCACTTGAGGCAGCAACCCCGGAACATTCCGACCGGCTGTGGGCGGCGGGCATCCTGAACAGCATCCCGGCGCGATACCACGTCCGCCTGGTCAAAGGCTACGCCGAAAACCTGCGCGCCCAAGGCCGCCGCCTCGCCAATCTCGCAATACTCGAAATCGGCGAACAATTCCAGAACCCGGTAAGCCTGACCGCGACCGCCGATGAAATCAGCGACGCAGCAAGGCAGGCTGCCAATGCTGCATGGCGCGTCATCACGCAATACCGCAATGAAGGCAGCGCATGCCGCGCGCTCTTCGAGCTGGCCGAACGTTACAGGATCGAGCCGCCGCACCGTGACGACTTCGCGAAAATCGTCAACCGCATGACCTCGCAACACTGGTGGCGGCGCAAACTTCGCCGCCAGTTCCAGAAAGCCGAGGCCGCTTTCATTCGAATGGGATTCGTGCATAAGCACGCGGCCGCCTATCTCTCTGACGAGGCCTATTCGCGCTTCGAAAGTCAGCAACGCAGTAACGCTCACCTGCTTTCCAGCATGGAAGCCGTGAACGTCGAAACCGGAGAGAGCATCACACTCGACGAACTCGCGGAGCACAGCCTGAGCAACCCCAAGAATCGACGCGCCGAAGTCATGGTGCGAGTGAAGGGAATCGAGCATCACGCCGACCGCATCGGCTACCGCGGCCTCTTCCTGACTATCACCTGCCCAAGCCGGATGCATGCCAGGCTGTCTGGCAGCGGTGTGGCAAATCCAAAATTCGGCGGCAGCACGCCAAAGCACGCGCAAGGCTACCTGCAAAGCAACGTGTGGGAGCCCGCGCGCGCTAAGCTCGGTCGGCAGGGTATCGACTACTTCGGACTGCGCGTCGTTGAGCCGCACCACGACGGCACGCCGCATTGGCACATGCTGGTTTTCGTGAAGCCAGAGCACGAAGCCGAACTGCTGGCAATCCTGCGCTACTACGCCATGCGTGCCGACCCTGATGAGCCAGGCGCATCCGAACATCGCTTCAAGGTTGAAATCATCGACAAGGCCAAGGGCGGCGCGGTTGCCTATGTAGCAAAGTACATCGCCAAGAACCTTGACGGCGAGGGCGTGGGGGTCGATTACGAAAGCGGCGATGCTGGATCTACTTCCGCTCCGCGCGCCGTCGCGTGGGCGCGCCAGTGGGGATTTCGGCAATTCCAGCCCTTCGGCACTCCGTCTATCACCATCTGGCGCGAACTGCGCCGTTTGCGCGAACTCACGCCAGCCCAAGAAGCCTTGTTCGGCGCAGTCTGGAAAGCCGCAGACGAAGGACGTTTCGCCGACTACCTGCACCTGCAAACCGACAAGGCCGCTCGCCTCGCGCCCCTGTGGCAGGAAGAGGAAAGCGCCCGCTACCGGGGCGAGAAAAGCCGCCGAGTAATCGGCCTCAGCATCCCCGTTGCGAACGGAAATCCGGTCGAATTCATCACACGCGGCGCTCGCTGGGAAATCAGGCTTCGTGACACAGAAGTCGAAGGCGAAAACGCCCGCCTTTCCTCCCCTTGGACTCGTGTCATTAACTGTACGGGGCTTGATTTACGGGGCTCTCCGGGTAACACACTGAGTTCGGGTGAATGCTTCACGGGCCATCACGAAGCAACCGTGCGCGCGAACCGACGAAGGCAGGAAAAAGAAAAGCCGCCCTTCGGAATTCATCCAGCCGGGCGGCTAAAAAATACAGATTTGACGGGGGAAAGAATAGCACCATGACCAGAAAGCACAAGCCAAAGGCCACTGCTTGCCCGTCAGAAAAGACGCGCTGGGCGTACTGGATGCAAGCCATCGAGCCGACCTCCAAAGCAATCGAGCTCGCCTTCCCCGGATACCATCCTCAGTGGGTGCAATGCTCGCAGCGCACCGAAATCAGTCCGGATAGCTTCGTGTATCTCCGTCAGCACGTGATGGGACTGAGCCAGGCCAAGACCGCCGCCTACTTACGCGTCAGCGTAAAGACACTGCGCGAGTGGGAATCGGGCCTGAAAACCATACCCTTCATGGCATTCGAACTGCTGCGGCTGGTGTACGAATCGGCGGCCTTCCGCCTCTCGCATGCGAAATGGGATGGCTGGTTCATTGCGAAGGATGGATGCTTCGTCTCGCCAGACGTGGGCAGAATGGCGGTACAGCCACACGACTTCGCCGCCCTGCAATATACCCAGGGCGAGCGCGACGCAGTGCGGCGAGAAAACCAAAAACTGCGCGAAGCCATTGCCGCGAAGACCGAAGAAAACAACCGCCTGCGCGAGCTCTTCGTCAATCAGGGCGTGGTGGATGAAATCGCCCACATACGCGACCGCATCGGCGAACTATTTGGGCAGATCAACACGGCACGAATTTTCAAACTGAAACCGGTAAAAAAAGCCGCATGAACGCACCCGCCTTCCTGACCGCAGAAGAAATGCGCGAGCTCACCGGGCGAGCCCTGCACAAGCGCCAGTGCGAATGGCTACAAGCCGAGGGATGGAAATTCACCACCAATGCGGCCGGCCGCCCCATCGTCTCGCGCGCCCACATGGAAGCCATGCTGGGCGGCGCCAGGCTCGACACGTCCGAAGCACGCACCCACCGCCCCAATTTCGACGCCATCCGCTGACCATGGGACGCAAGCGGAGCAAGAACCACCACCTGCCGCCGCACATGGCCCAGAAGGGCCAAGCCTATTACTACGTGACGAATTCGACGCCGCGCAAGTGGATACCGCTTGGGAATGACCTTCACCAGGCGCGGCTGAAATGGGCCGAGCTCGAACGCGAGCCGATCGACACCCAGGACAAAACCTTCGCCGTGATCGCCGAACGCTACCGGCGCGAAGTGCTGAACCAGAAAGCGCAGCGCACGCAACGCGACTACCGCGAAGCCCTCGAACGCCTGGTCAGCGTCTTCGGGCATGTTCCGATTGACGCCATCACCCCGCAGGATGTGCGGGAATACATGAACCGGCGGGGCGAGAAAGCGAGAGTGCGCGCCAACCGCGAAAAGGCGATGCTCTCGACCCTATACAACCACGCACGGGAGTGGGGCTACACCACAGCAGCCAACCCCTGCGCCGGGGTCAAGGGCTTCAAGGAAGCAGGGCGCGACAGGTACGTGGAAGACGCCGAATACCTGGCTGTATGGCAGGCCGCCAGCGCTCCAATACAGGAGGCCATGGACATTGCCTACCTGACCGGCCAGCGCCCCGCCGACGTGCTGAAAATGCGCCGCGCCGACATCCGCGACGGCTTCCTGTGGGTGACGCAGAACAAGACCAGGCAGAAGCTAAGGGTGGAAATCATCGGCACCCTGAAAACCGTCTTAGATCGCATCCTAAGCCGCCCGCGCGCCGCATCCGGCCTGTCTCTCATCCAGAACGAAAAAGGCCAGCCACTAAGCATCAGCGAACTGCGCGGCGGCTTCGACCGCGCGAGGGAGAAAGCAGGCGTCAGCTTCCAATTCCGCGACCTGCGCGCCAAGGCCGCCACCGACACCGAAGACCTGCACCACGCCCAGAAACTGCTGGGCCACACCACACGGGCGATGACTGAGCACTACACCCGCAAGCGGATAGGCGAAACCGTCAAGCCGGTTGGAGCGAAGCCGGAGAAATTGTAGAAGTCGGCCCGGAATTGTAGAAGTCCGGGAAAGCGGGAAAATCACACACCCCGCGTGTTTATTGGTGCCGGGAGGGGGACTCGAACCCCCACACTGTTACCAGCGGCGGATTTTGAATCCGCTGCGTCTACCGATTCCGC
>JANJUT010000133.1 GCA_024710445.1 Thiobacillus sp. | reverse complement strand
TTCAACAAGCTCGAGCTGATGGGCCTGGCCACGACCATCAAGCAGGCGAAGAAGATGGTGGAGTCGCAGGAGCCGGTGGTGTGGGACATCCTCGAGGAGGTGATCCGCGAGCATCCGGTAATGCTGAACCGCGCGCCGACGCTGCACCGTCTGGGCATTCAGGCGTTCGAGCCGGTGCTGATCGAAGGCAAGGCGATCCAGTTGCACCCGCTGGTGTGCGCGGCATTCAACGCCGACTTCGACGGCGACCAGATGGCCGTCCACGTGCCGCTGTCGCTCGAAGCGCAGACCGAGGCCCGCACCCTGATGCTGGCGTCGAACAACGTGCTGTCACCTGCCAACGGCGAACCGATCATCGTGCCGTCGCAGGATATCGTGCTGGGTCTGTACTACATGACCCGGGAAAAGGTCAACGCCAAGGGCGAAGGCATGATGTTTGCCGACGTCACCGAAGCACGCCGCGCCTACGATAACCGTGTTGCCGAACTGCATGCGCGCATTACCGTGCGCATCAAGGAGGTGACGCTGGATGCGGACAAGAACCGTGTCGAAACGATCAAGCGGGTGGAAACCACGCTGGGTCGTTCGCTGCTGTCCGAAATCCTGCCGCCGGACCTGCCTTTCAGCTTTGTCGACAAGGCGCTGAAGAAGAAGGAAATCTCCAAGCTGATCAATGCCAGCTTCCGTCGTTGCGGCCTGCGCGAGACGGTGATTTTTGCCGACAAGCTGATGTACACCGGTTTTACCTTCGCAACCCGTGCGGGGATGTCGATTGCCATCAAGGACATGCTGATTCCGGGTGAAAAGAACCAGATCCTGGGAGCGGCCGAAGCCGAGGTGAAGGAAATTGAATCGCAGTACACCTCGGGTCTGGTGACGCAGGGTGAGCGCTACAACAAAGTGGTGGACATCTGGGGGCGCGCGGGTGATGCGGTGGCCAAGGCCATGATGGGCCAGTTGGGAACCGAGAAGGTCACCGATCGTCATGGCAAGGAAGTCAGCCAGGAATCGTTCAACGCGATTTACATGATGGCCGACTCCGGCGCGCGCGGTTCGGCTGCGCAGATTCGCCAGTTGGCCGGTATGCGGGGCCTGATGGCGAAGCCGGATGGATCCATTATCGAGACACCGATTACGGCAAACTTCCGTGAAGGCCTGAACATGCTTCAGTACTTCATCTCGACGCACGGTGCGCGTAAAGGTCTGGCCGATACCGCGCTGAAAACCGCGAACTCGGGTTACCTGACGCGTCGTCTGGTTGACGTGACCCAGGATCTGGTCGTGATCGAGGACGATTGCGGCACCAAGAACGGTCTGGTCGTGAAGGCCCTGGTCGAAGGCGGTGAAGTGGTCGAGGCCTTGCGCGAACGGATTCTCGGTCGCGTGGCAGCCAGCGACATCATTCACCCCGAAACGCAGGAAACCGTGTTCGAGGCGGGCACGCTGTTGTCGGAAGATGTGTGCGACACCATCGAGTCGCTCGGCATTGATGAGGTCAAGGTGCGTACGCCGCTGACCTGTGAAACGCGCTTCGGCCTGTGTGCCCAGTGCTACGGCCGCGATCTGGGTCGTGGTTATCTTGTCAATGCCGGCGAGGCGGTTGGCGTGATTGCGGCACAGTCGATTGGTGAACCGGGTACCCAGCTCACCATGCGGACGTTCCACATCGGTGGTGCGGCGTCGCGAGCTGCAGCTGCAAGCCAGCTGGATGCCAAGTCCAACGGTACGGTGCAATACAGTGCCGCCATGCGTTATGTCACCAATGCCCGTAAGGAGCTGGTGGCCATTTCGCGCAGCGGCGAAATCATTATTGTGGATGAAAGCGGGCGCGAGCGTGAGCGCCACAAGGTTCCGTACGGTGCGATGCTGCTGGTGACCGATGGCGCGAAAATCAAGGCCGGCGCAATATTGGCCACGTGGGATCCGCACACGCGTCCGATCATTACCGAGTATGCGGGCCGGATCCGCTTCGAGAACATCGAAGAGGGCGTGACCGTTGCCAAGCAGCTGGACGACGTGACCGGTCTGTCCACCCTGGTGGTGATCGATCCGAAGCGTAAAGCCAGCAGCGCCGCCAAAGGCGTTCGTCCGCAGGTCAAACTGCTGGACGAGGCGGGCAACGAGATCAAGATCGCCGGCACCGATACCCTGGTCAACATCACCTTCCAGATCGGTTCCATTATCACAGTGAAAGACAGCCAGGAAGTGGCGGTGGGTGATGTGATCGCGCGTATCCCGCAAGAGTCCTCGAAAACGCGTGACATTACCGGCGGTTTGCCGCGTGTGGCCGAGTTGTTCGAAGCGCGTTCGCCGAAAGATGCCGGCGTGCTGGCAGAAGTCACCGGCACCGTTTCCTTCGGCAAAGACACCAAAGGCAAGCAGCGTCTGGTGATTACCGACATGGATGGGGTGCCGCACGAGTATCTGATCACCAAGGAAAAGCACGTGACTGCCCACGATGGCCAAATCGTGCAGAAGGGTGAAGTCATCGTTGACGGACCGGCTGACCCGCACGACATCCTGCGCCTGCGCGGAGTGGAAGCACTGGCACGTTACATCACCGATGAGGTGCAGGACGTGTACCGTCTGCAGGGCGTGAAGATCAATGACAAGCACATCGAAGTGATCGTGCGTCAGATGTTGCGCCGTGTGACCGTGGTAGACCCGGGCAATACCGGTCTGATCCCCGGTGAAGGCGTCGAGCGTTCGGAAGTGCTGCAGATCAATGATGAAATGCTTGCAGCGGGCAAGGAACCTGCAACGTATAACCCCATCCTGCTGGGTATCACCAAGGCATCATTGTCGACCGATTCCTTCATTTCGGCAGCATCCTTCCAGGAAACCACGCGCGTGTTGACCGAGGCCGCCATCATGGGCAAGAAAGACGAGCTGCGCGGCCTGAAGGAGAACGTCATTGTGGGTCGTCTGATCCCGGCTGGTACGGGTCTGGCTTACCACAATACGCGCCGCCGTCAGGCAGCGGGCGAGGATTTGGGTGCAGCGCACCTGATCGAAGGCGGGGAAGCAAATCCTGCCGAAAATCAGGAAGTTGCTTGACAGGGGAGGGTCTCTCCCCTAAAATCACGCGTCTTTTTCCGGCCATATACGCGGCCGGAAACCGCAGGACTGTAGTCTGGGACGGCGCCGCCCTGAATGCGGACGGTGCCGTCCCGCTCGTTTTGATAGAACGCTTACATTAATTATTCGGAATTTTTGACATGCCAACCATTAACCAGCTGATCCGCAAACCGCGTCAGGCGCCGGTGGAGAAGAGCAAGGTTCCGGCCTTGAAGGCCTGCCCGCAACGCCGCGGTGTGTGTACCCGTGTGTATACCACGACGCCCAAAAAACCGAACTCCGCCTTGCGTAAGGTGTGTAAGGTCAAGCTCACCTGTGGCTTCGAGGTCATCAGCTATATCGGTGGTGAAGGTCATAATCTGCAAGAGCACTCGGTTGTGCTGGTGCGCGGCGGCCGGGTCAAGGATTTGCCGGGTGTGCGCTATCACACGGTGCGCGGCAGCCTGGATACGGCTGGCGTGAAAGATCGTAAGCAGTCACGCTCCAAGTACGGCGCCAAGCGCCCCAAAAAAGCCTCAATCGGCCAGCAAGCTTAATTAGATAGAGAGACAGGAATATGCCCCGTCGTCGCGAAGTCCCCAAACGTGAAATTCTGCCTGATCCGAAGTTCGGTAATCAGGAGGTTTCAAAATTCATGAACGTCGTCATGTCCAGCGGCAAGAAGTCTGTCGCTGAGCGCATCGTTTATGGCGCTTTTGAGCAGATCACCCAGAAATCCGGCAAGGATCCGCTGGAAGTTTTTGGTGTTGCGCTGAACAATGCGCGTCCGCTGGTTGAGGTGAAGAGTCGCCGTGTTGGTGGCGCAAACTACCAGGTTCCGGTTGAAGTGCGTTCGAGCCGTCGTACCGCGCTGGCCATGCGCTGGTTGAAGGATGCGGCGCGCAAGCGTGGCGAAAAATCAATGGGCGCCCGTTTGGCGGGCGAGTTGCTGGATGCGGCAGAAGGCCGTGGCGGCGCAGTGAAGAAGCGTGAAGAGGTGCACCGTATGGCTGAAGCCAACAAGGCCTTCTCGCATTTCCGTTTCTAAACTCAACGCAATTAGATAGTTAGGTATATAACGTGGCACGCACGACTCCCATTGAGCGCTATCGCAATATCGGCATTTCGGCCCATATTGACGCTGGCAAGACCACCACCACCGAGCGCGTTCTGTTTTACACGGGCGTGTCGCACAAGATCGGCGAAGTCCATGATGGCGCGGCCACGATGGACTGGATGGAGCAAGAGCAGGAGCGTGGCATCACGATTACCTCTGCGGCAACGACCTGCTTCTGGAAGGGGATGGACGGGGCTTACCCCGAGCATCGGATCAACATCATTGATACCCCGGGTCACGTCGATTTCACGATTGAAGTTGAGCGTTCCATGCGTGTCCTGGATGGTGCGTGCATGGTCTATTGTGCGGTGGGTGGCGTGCAGCCGCAATCCGAGACGGTGTGGCGTCAGGCCAACAAGTACAAGGTGCCGCGTCTGGCGTTCGTCAACAAGATGGACCGCTCCGGCGCAGACTTCTTCAAGGTTTATGATCAGATGCGTGCGCGTCTGAAGGCCAACCCGGTGCCGATTCAGGTGCCGATCGGTGCTGAAGAAAAGTTCGAAGGGGTGGTTGACCTGGTCCGCATGAAGGCGGTCTATTGGGATGATGCGACTCAGGGTATGAAATTCGACCTGCGCGATATTCCGGCAGAGCTGGTCGAGACCTGCAAGAAGTGGCGCGAAGCCATGGTTGAGGCTGCTGCGGAGTCGTCCGAAGACATGATGAACAAGTACCTCGAGGAAGGTGACTTGTCGGAAGCGGATATCAAGGCGGGTTTGCGTGCCCGCACGCTGGCCAGTGAGATTGTGCCGATGTGTTGTGGCAGCGCCTTCAAGAACAAGGGTGTTCAGGCCATGCTGGATGCGGTGGTTGAGTACATGCCTGCGCCTACCGATATTCTCCCGGTCAAGGGCGAGCTGGAAGATGAAACCATCGGTGAGCGCCGCTCGTCGGATGATGAAAAATTCTCGGCGCTGGCGTTCAAGGTTGCGACCGACCCCTATGTCGGCCAGCCGATTTTCTTCCGTGTGTATTCGGGTGTGGTGAATTCGGGTGACACGATTTACAACCCGGTTAAAGGCAAGAAAGAGCGTATTGGCCGCATTCTGCAGATGCACGCCAACCAGCGCGAAGAAATCAAGGAAGTGCGTGCGGGTGACATTGCTGCCGCGGTCGGCCTGAAGGATGTGACCACGGGCGATACGCTGTGTGACCTGGCATCTCCGATTACGCTTGAGCGGATGGTGTTCCCTGAGCCGGTGATTCACGTTGCCGTTGAGCCGAAAACCAAGGCCGACCAGGAAAAGATGGGTATCGCACTGGGTCGTCTGGCGCAGGAAGATCCGTCATTCCGCGTCCGTACAGACGAAGAGTCCGGCCAGACCATCATGTCGGGCATGGGCGAGTTGCACCTGGAGATTCTGGTTGATCGCATGCGCCGCGAGTTTGGTGTTGAGGCCAACGTGGGTGCGCCGCAGGTGGCCTATCGCGAAGCCATCCGCAAAGAAGTCGAGCAGGAAGGCAAGCATGCCAAGCAGTCGGGTGGCAAGGGTCAGTATGGTCACGTGTGGATCAAAATGGGTCCGAACGAGACCGGCAAGGGCTTCGAGTTTATCGACGCCATCAAGGGGGGTACGGTGCCGCGTGAATTTATTCCCGCAGTCGAGAAGGGCCTGAGAGAGGCGCTGAACAATGGCGTGCTGGCCGGTTTCCCTGTTGTTGATGTCAAGGTCACGCTGTTTGATGGTTCCTATCACGATGTGGACTCGTCGGAGCTGGCATTCAAGCTGGCTGCGATCCTTGCGTTCAAGGACGGCATGCGCAAGGCAAGCCCGGTGTTGCTCGAGCCGATGATGGCGGTTGAAGTGGAAACGCCGGAAGATTATATGGGTGATGTGATGGGTGACCTGAATCGTCGCCGCGGCATCATCCAGGGTATGGAAGATGCAAACGGCGTCAAGCTGGTCAAGTGCGAAGTGCCGTTGGCTGAAATGTTTGGTTATTCCACCGATTTGCGCTCGATGTCGCAAGGTCGCGCTACGTATTCGATGGAATTCAAGCATTACTCGGAAGCGCCAAAGAGCGTTGCTGAGGCGGTCATCGCCAAGAAATAATTTTGATCTTATAGGGTACTGAACAATGGCTAAGGAAAAATTCGAGCGGACCAAACCGCACGTAAACGTAGGCACGATTGGACACGTTGACCACGGCAAGACCACCTTGACCGCGGCGATCACCACCATTCTGTCGAAGAAATTTGGCGGTGCGGCGAAGAAGTATGA
>JANJUT010000130.1 GCA_024710445.1 Thiobacillus sp. | reverse complement strand
CTCGCAGGCGCGGCTCGATCACTTGTCCCAGGTGAACAACCGGCGCAGTTTCGACGAAAAGCAGAAAGAATTGTTTGCGACGCTGAAAGACGGCTGGTCGCACAGTTTGCTGATTCTGGATATCGACAACTTCAAGCAGGTCAACGACACCTTTGGTCACGAGGCGGGCGACCAGCTCATTATCAAGTTTGGCAATGTGCTGAAGAGCTGTCTGCGAAACAGCGATTTCATCGCCCGTCTGGGAGGCGACGAGTTCTGTGTGCTGTTCCCTTATACGCAACTGGACAAAGCGCAGGAACTGGCCGACCGGCTGCGCGCCAACATGCCGGAGAGCGTGGAACTGATTCCTGGCGTGACGCAAAAGCTGTCGTGGAGCGGCGGCCTGTCGGAATACAGCCGCGATGACAAGCAGGACAACGAAGCGCTGGCACGCGCGGATGCTGCCTTGCTGGAAGCCAAGCGGGGCGGCCGCAATGCCACGCGGATCAGGGCTGCCGCCTGAGCCCCGTTATTAGCAGACCGATTCCAAGTATTCCCCACAGCACCAACACGGGTCGATTGCCCCAGCGCACATAGGGTGTGCTACCGGCATAGCCCTGTATGGTTCCGGAGAGACTGCCCGGCTGGAACAGCGGCAGCGATGCCAGAACATGACCCTGTGCATCGATGATGGCCGTGACGCCGGTGTTGGTGGCGCGCAGCATCATGCGACCGGTTTCCAGTGCGCGCATCTGCGACATCTGGGTGTGCTGCCACGGGGCGAACGAGTCGCCGAACCATGCCAGGTTGCTGACGTTGACCAGCACACTGGCTTCTGGCAGCTGGCGGATGATTTCCTCGCCAAACGCATCTTCATAACAGATATTGGCGGCCACGCGCTGACCGCCAATGGCGAGCGGACGCTGGTCGGGTGTGCCGCGTGCAAAGTCCGACAGTGGAATGTGCAACACCTCGATCACCCAGCCCCACACCGCTTTCAGCGGAATGAATTCACCAAACGGCACCAGGTGCACCTTGTGATAACGCTGGCTGGGTGCGCTGCCGAGGCTGATGACGCTGTTGTAATACGCGCCCTGCGGCGATCCGGTTGGCAGTCCGGTCAGTACATCGCCGCCATTCTTTTGGCCGAGTGCGATCAGGCCGTCGCGATAGAAATCCGGGAGATCGGATTCAAACAAAGGCAGGGCGGTTTCCGGCAACACGATCAATTGCGCCGGTGACGCCGCCGCCATGCGCGCGTAGCTTTCCAGCGTGGCACGGGTTTTTTCCGGTTGCCATTTCATGTCCTGTGGGACATTGCCCTGCAACAGCGCGACTGTAGTCGGAACGCCATCGGGCACGGTCCAGTGGATGCCGCGCAGGAGTTGTCCACCCACTCCGAGGGTCGCGATTGCAACCAGCGCCCATATCCGTTTTGTTATGGGGCCGCGCGTGGTCACGCCCCACGCCAGCAGTGCGGCGATGGCCGCCAGCAGGAATGACACGCCATACACGCCGATCAGCGGCGCGTAGCCGGCCAGCGGGCTGAACGGCACCTGCGAGTAGCCGATGCCCAGCCACGGGAAGCCGGTGAAGAGCCAGCCCCGAACCCATTCCGTCACGCCCCACAATAATGGCATCAACAGCAACAGGCGCAACGCGGGTGCAATGCGCCAGCGTGCCTGCAGCGCTCCGACCGCGGCGGGGAACAGGGCCAGCACTGCACAAAACAGGAAGGTGGCCAGTGCCGCCAGCCAGGTCGTCATGCCGCCATAGACCGACAGGCTGACGAATACCCAGCTTACTCCGGTCAAGAAGAAGCCCAGTCCCCAGGTGAAGCCGATCAGGAAGCCAGCGCGGCTCGAGGTGATGCGCACCAGCAGCGCGAACAACAGCGCCAGGCTGAATATGGGTAGCGGCCACCATTCGAACGGCGCAAAACCGGCCACGGCCAGCGCCCCGGCTGCCAGGCTCAGCAGCAACATCGGAAACGACACATGAGCCATGGCGGGTAACTTACCCGCCATGGACGGGTATGCGGTGCTCAATGCGACGACTCGAAATCGATATGGCCATCGATCAGTGTGTAGCGCACCCGGCCCTGCATCGGGTGGTTGAGGAAGGGCGTGTTATCGCCCTGGCTGGCCAGGGTTCTGGAGGTGACCACCCACTCGACTGTTTCGTCGAAGATGCAGATGTCGGCGCAGCTGCCCACTGACAGGTTGCCGCCGGGAATCCCCAATATTTGGGCAGGCTTCCACGAAATCAGATCAATCGCCTGCATCAGCGATACGCCCATTTCGCGCGCCCATTTCAGGGTCAGCGGCAACAGCAATTCGACCCCCGAGGCCCCCGGCGCCGATTCACCGAATGGCACCTGCTTCACGTCTTCATCGACCGGTGTGTGGTCGGAACACAGCGCATCGATGGAGCCGTCGCGCAGCGCTTCGCGGATGGCATCGCGATCACGCAGACTGCGTAGCGGCGGCACCAGATGCAAGTGAGAGTCGAAGTTGATAAGATCGTTTTCCGACAAATGGACATGCGTGCTGGCCACGTCGCAGGTGACCGACAGTCCTTGCGCCTTGGCGGCGCGCACCATGGCGATCCCTTCGCGCGTCGACAGGCGGGCCAAGTGGATGCGCGCGCCGGTTTCGCGTGCCAGCAGCAAAATCGTCGCCAGCGCCACGGTTTCTGCCAGGGCGGGAATGCCCGCCAGGCCCAGGCGCGAGGCCACGGGACCATCGTGCGCAATGCCATCGCGTGTCAGTGATACATCCTGCGGGCGCAGCCACAGGCTGAAGTCGAAGGTGGCGGCATATTGCATGGCGCGCAGCAGTACCTGCGTGTCGGTCAGCGGCGCATCGGCCTGGGTAAAGGCGCGACACCCCGCTTCGGTCAGCTCGGCCATCTCGGTCAGCATTTTGCCTTCAAGTTTTTGCGTCAATGCGCCAATCGGATAGACGCGCGGCCCCGGCAGGTGCTTGGCGCGGAATTTCAGCATTTCCACCAGGCCGGGTTCGTCCAGCGGCGGATCGGTGTCGGGCGGGCAGGCCAGCGACGTAATCCCACCCGCCGCCGCCGCGAGCATTTCCGATTCGAGCGTCGCGCGGTATTCAAAGCCGGGCTCGCGCAGCCGCACCGACAGATCGATCAGTCCGGGGCAGACGACAAGACCGCTCGCATCCAGGGTGCGATTGGCGTGGAAATCGGTGGGCGGCTGGCCGATGCCGATAATCTTGCCGGCCACCACGTAAATATCTGTCACTTCATCGCGCGCATTCATCGGGTCGATCACGCGCCCGTTCTTGATATGAATCTTCATGCCGACGGTCCTCCTGCCAACAGCGCCATGACTGCCATCCGCACCGCAATTCCGTAGGTCACCCGCGGCAGGATCACCGACTGGGGGCCGTCAGCCACTTCCGAATCGATCTCCACGCCGCGATTCATCGGACCGGGGTGCATGACGATGGCATCGGGTTTTGCATAGGCGAGTTTTTCCGGCGTCAGGCCAAAGAACTTGAAGTATTCCTGTGCGCTGGGCAGCAGCGCGCCTTTCATGCGCTCGTTCTGCAGGCGCAGCATGATGACCACATCGCAGCCGGCGAGGCCGGCAGTCATGTCGTGATACACCTTGACGCCCATTTGCTCGACGCCTGTCGGCAGCAGCGTTTTGGGCGCGATTACACGGACTTCCGGCACGCCCAGCGTGGTGAGCGCGTGGATCTGCGAACGTGCCACACGCGAGTGCAGCACGTCGCCGACGATGGCCACGGTCAGGTTGTGAAAGTCGCCCTTGAAGCGGCGAATGGTGAACATGTCGAGCAAACCCTGGGTCGGGTGGGCGTGGCGTCCGTCGCCGGCGTTGATCACCGAGATGTGCGGCGCCACATTGCGGGCGATGAAATGGGCCGCTCCCGACTGCGAATGACGCACGATGAACATGTCGGCGTGCATGGCGGCGAGGTTGTCGACGGTATCGAGGATGGCCTCGCCCTTGGTCTGACTGGAGGTGGAAATGTTGAGGTTGACCACGTCGGCAGACAGGCGCTTGGCGGCAATCTCAAAGGTGGTGCGGGTGCGCGTCGACGGCTCGAAAAACAGATTGAATATGCTTTTCCCGCGCAGCAGCGGCACCTTTTTCACTTCGCGCTCGCCCACGTCCATGAAGGATTCGGCGGTGTCGAGAATTTGCGTCAGGATGGCGCGCGGCAGGCCGTCGAGCGTGAGCAGGTGGCGTAAGCCGCCGTCTTGATTGAGTTGTGGATTCATGCGAGCGAGAGGGTCAAGTGGCCGTCGTCCAGCCGCGAAAGGTTGATGTTCTGGTGGTTGGGCACGGTAAGCGTGAGCCCGGCAAAGTCGGGCCGGATTGGCAGTTCATGGTCGCCCCGGTCAACCAGCACTGCCAGCCGGATCGTGGCCGGGCGGCCGTAGTCGAACAGTTCGTTCATGGCCGCGCGCACGGTGCGTCCGGAGTGCAACACATCATCGACCAGCAGGATGTCGCGGCCTTCCAGATCGACCGGCAGGGTTGAGGGTTTGACCTGGGGATGCAGACCGATGCGCGAAAAGTCGTCGCGGTAGAACGAAATGTCGAGCGTGCCGAGCGGCGTGGCGCACTTCAGCAAGGCGTGCAAACGTTCGGCCACCCATACGCCGCCGGTATGGATGCCGACGATCACGGTTTCAGGGGTGAGGTTGGGTGCAATTGCTGCGGCAAGTTGCGCAATCAGCGTGTTGGCGTCAGGCAATGAGGCGTGCATCAAAAAATCCTTGGAGAATAAGCTGCGCGGCGACGGCGTCTGTCAGCGCCTTGTTCTTCTTGCCGTGGATCCCGCGCGCATGAAGCTCGGATTCGGCGGCCGTGCTGGTGTGCCGTTCGTCCACCCAGAACACCGGTAGATTAAAGCGCGATTCTAGTTTACGCGCGAAGTTTTTGGCCACCCGGGTCATTTCATGTTCGCTGCCATCGGCGTGGGTGGGCAATCCCAGCACCAGCAGCACCGGCTGCCATTCGCTGATCAGTTTGGCGATGGCCGAGAGCCGGGCCTCGGTCGAGTCGGCCTGGATGACGGTAAGGGGGTGGGCGATACCGATGGACAGTTCGCCCGATGCGACACCGGTGCGTTTCAGGCCCAGGTCGAGGGCCAGCACCGTGCCGTGGGTGTCTGCATAGTTCAAGCGTGCCCGGCTTCTTCGGACAGGCTGGCGAAATCGATGCCCAGCAGTTTCATTGCGGCGGGCAGGCGTTCTTCCGGCTGCAGATCGAAGATCACCTGGGGATCGGCCGCCACCGACAGCCAGGCGTTCTGCTTGATTTCATCTTCCAGTTGGCCGGCCCCCCAGCCTGCATAGCCCAGCGAGACCATGAATTTTTCGGGTCCCGCGTCCTGGCTGACCGCCTCCAGCACATCTTTTGAAGTGGTCAGGCTGACTGAATCCTTGACAGTAAGCGTGGAACTGAAGATCAGTGGCGGGGTGTGCAGCACAAAGCCGCGTTCGGTCTGCACCGGCCCACCAAAGTACACCATGTCATGATGCAGGCGCTCGGGCAGGGTCAGACCAATCTGCTCGAACAGCGTCGACAGATCCAGATCGATGGGCCGGTTGACCACCACGCCCAGCGCGCCCTGGTCGCTGTGGTCGCAGATATAGGTCAGCGTGCCATTGAAATTGGGATCGACCATGCCAGGCATGGCAATCAGAAAATTGTGGGTGAGGTTAACGGTTTCCATGATGTCCCTCCCATTGTAAGCTGCCTCAAATCAAGCGAGCACCACTTTTTGCATCCCGCACTTAACACTATAGCGACCAGGTTGCGCCGTGCCTGAATACACCTTGCCCGAATATGACCGCGCCCTGCTCTGGTTTCGCCGCGATCTGCGCGATTATGACCATGCAGCCCTGCATCACGCGCTTAAACACGCCCGGCAGGTGGTCTGCGTATTCATATTCGACCGGGAAATACTGGATGCGTTGCCTGACCCGGCTGATCGTCGGGTCGAATTCATTCGTGCAAGCGTGGCCGAACTGCAGCAGGCCTTGCAGGCCAGGGGCGGGGGGCTGATTGCCAACTATGGCGCGGCAACAGAACAGATTGTCAAACTGGCGACAGAATTCAAGGCTGAAGCCGTGTTTTTCAATCACGACGACGATCCCGCTGCCCAGGCGCGCGATGCCATCGTCGAAACCAGGCTGCATGCGCAGGGTATTGCTGCTCATCACTTCAAGGATACGGTGATCTTTGAACGGGATGAGCTGCTGACAGGTAGAGGAACACCCTACAGTGTTTTCACGCCCTACAAGCAGGCCTGGCTCAAAAACCTGACGCCGTATCATCTGCGGGCCTATCCAGTCGACGCTTATGCCAGCAGGCTGGTTGCGCGATCGAGTGCCATCCCGAAGTTACTGGAGATGGGCTTTGTGCCAACCAATCTGGCCGAACTGGCGCTACCTGCCGGCATGTCGGGCGCGGCTCATCTGCTTGAGGATTTCATGGGGCGCATCAGTCGCTATCAGGAAACCCGTGATTTTCCGGCACTCAACGGGCCATCGTATTTGTCGGTGCACCTGCGCTTCGGCACGATTTCCATTCGCCAGCTTGCGGCTGCAGCGTACCAGCAGGGCGGGCGTGGCGCACACACCTGGCTGTCCGAACTGATCTGGCGCGATTTCTACCACCAGATTCTCTGGCATCGCCCTGATGTTGTAGCCGGGCATGCCTTCAAGCTGCAATACGATACGCTGCCATGGCCGAATCCGCCGGACCACTTTGAAGCGTGGTGCGAGGCACGCACGGGTTATCCGCTGATCGATGCCGCGATGCGTCAGTTGAATCAGACCGGCTATATGCATAACCGCCTGCGTATGGTGGCGGCCTCGTTTCTGACCAAGGATTTGCTGGTCGACTGGCGGCTGGGCGAGCGCTATTTCGCCGACACGCTGATTGATTATGACCTGGCCGCCAATAGCGGCGGCTGGCAGTGGGCGGCCTCGGTCGGCTGTGATGCGCAACCCTGGTTTCGCATCTTCAATCCGCTGACACAATCCAGAAAATTCGATGCGCAGGGCCAGTTCATCCGCCGTTATCTGGACGAACTTGCGCAGGTGCCGCAGAAATTCATTCATGCCCCGTGGACGATGTCGGCGGCCGAGCAGCAGCAATCGGATTGCGTGATTGGCCGTGATTATCCTGCGCCGATTGTTGATCACGCCGTGCAGCGGGAGCAGGTACTGGCGCTGTTCAAGTCAGCCGCACGTTCGGTCGGCGCATGAAAAAGCCGGGCAGCGGCCCGGCTTGATCGGCTTGGCGAAATGCCGTTCAAGCAGCCTTTTCGTGGTGGTAACCGGTCACGGTATCCACTTCGGACTTGGAGCCCAGAATCACCGGCACGCGCTGGTGCAAGCCTTCGGGGGCGAGGTCGAGGATGCGCTCGCGACCGGTGGTGGCGGCGCCGCCAGCCTGCTCGACGATGAAGGCCATCGGGTTGGCTTCGTACAGCAGGCGCAGCTTGCCGGCCTTGGCGGGATCCTTGGTGTCCTTGGGATACATGAAGATACCGCCGCGGGTCAGGATGCGGTGCACTTCGGCGACCATCGAGGCCACCCAGCGCATGTTGAAATCCTTGCCGCGCGGGCCGGTCTTGCCGGCGAGGCATTCGTCGACATAGCGCTGCACCGGCTTTTCCCAGAAACGCATGTTGGAGGCGTTGATCGCGAACTCGCGGGTTTCGGTGGGAATCTTCATGTTGGGATGGGTCAGCACGAACTCGCCGACATCGCGGTCGAGCGTGAAGCCGTTGGTGCCGTGGCCGAAGGTCAGCACCAGCATGGTTGAGGAACCATAGATCGCGTAGCCGGCGCACACCTGCCTGGCGCCGCTTTGCAGGAAGTCTTCGGCCTTGGCGGTGCGGCCGGCAACCGGGGCCTTCAGGATCGAGAAAATGGTGCCGACGGAAATATTCACGTCCACGTTGCTGGATCCGTCCAGCGGATCGAACACCAGCAGGTATTTGCCGAGCGGGTACTGGCCGGGAATGGCATAGACCTCGTCCATCTCTTCCGACGCCATGCCGGCCAGGTGGCCGGCCCACTCGTTGGAGCGGATCATGATGTCGTTGGTGATGACGTCGAGCTTTTTCTGCGTTTCGCCCTGCACGTTTTCGGAGTCGAGCGAACCCATCACACCCAGCAATGCGCCTTTATTCACCACATTGGAAATGGCCTTGCAGGCGGTGACGACGTCGTTCAGCAGCGAAGTGAAATCGCCGGTTGCGCCGGCGGTGCGGCGCTGTTCTTCAATGATGAACTGGGTAAGGGTGGTGCCGGTATGCATGGTGAAAGCCCGATGATTATTAGACAATCCTAATATTATACACAGTCTATTTTTTATAATCCTTCCAGAGTGAAGCCGAAGGATGAGGGACGCGGCCTTTCGGGGTTTCCGCTAATCGGTTCCGACGAGCTGGTCGGAGCGGGTAAAGGTCCAGGTACGGGTGATCGACAGGATGTCGGCTTTTTTCCGCATGTCATCGGGGAAGGGGGCGTAGCGCTCGCCTGCTTCGACGATTTTCCTGGCGGCGGCATCAAGCACTTTCGAGCCGGACGACCGGTCGATTTCGATGGCTTCGATGCGGCCATCTGAGTAAATCGATACGGTGAGCTTGAGGCTGCCGTAGATGCCCTGGCGACGCGCCGCCTCGGGGTAGTTCAGGTTGCCGATGCGTTCGACCTTGGCGACCCAGTCTTCCACATAGCGTGCAAACGCATATTCCCTGACGTTGGCGCCGACGAAGGCGCGCTTGGGGATTTTCTGATACCCATCCCATTGCTGCGAAATGCGCGCCTGCAATTGGGCCATTTCGCGTGCCTGCTGGTTGAGCTGGCTGACATCGATGGCGGGCTGTTCGGGCGTGGGCGGCGCAGTGTGCGGACGGTCCTGAAATTGTGCATTGGGTTTGAGCTGGCTTAACAGGGCCTTGGCCTGCTGTTCGAGTTCGGCGACGCGCGATTGCAGGGCGGCTTCTTCGCTGCCGGTCTGGGTTTCGCTGCTGGCAGGCAGCGGACTCTTCATCTGCCGGTCCTGTTCCGTATTGCCGCCGCCTGCCAGGTTGACCTGCGCCAATGCATCCGGGTTAAGCGGGGATTCCAGGCTCTTGGCATTCACCAGCACCACTTCCATCGGCAGGTTGGGATCCTCGAACAGTCGTGGGTTGATTTGCACGAACTGGGTCGACAACACCATGCCATGCACCGCGGCCGAGGCAAGCAGGGCGAGCGCGAAGCGCGTGCCTTGCTTGGAGGGTTCAGCAAGAAGGGTGGAGGGGGCGGATGCCATACCGATCAATTAATAAAGACAGATCTGATTCTACGAAACGGCAGCGCTGCTGTCAGGCAGGGTTTCCAGCGTTTCCAGCAATTCGGCATGAAAGGTGATGTCGAGCAGATCAATGCTTGAGATCGCCAGCCGCACCTTCGACCCGGGCGCAACACCGGCGACCGAGGGCGCACGCGTCACCATCGGCAGTGAGTCAAAGC
>JANJUT010000128.1 GCA_024710445.1 Thiobacillus sp. | reverse complement strand
ACAAAGCCGCCGACAAAGCCGGTATCGGAATGATAGGTCTTGACGTTTTCGCACAGGAACGCCACGCGTTCCTGCAAGTCATCCACCGTGTATTCGGGCTTCAAAATCACCCGGTTGATGGTCACGATACCGTCGGTCGGGAAATTGGCGATCAGTCCACTCATGGTTTTCTCCTGTAGAAATGCATTTGCAGAACCCACAGTGTATATACCTGAGTAAATTAGTCAACTAATATATTCAAATAATTGATGTTGTTTTTACAATTATTAATGTCCAGGGGCTCCCTTAATTAACAATCAAATAATCAATCGGTTAACTGACTGACCATCAAATATAGCGCTTCTGCTCGCTGCGCTTGCCGGGCCGCTTTTTCATGATGACCACGCCCTTGGCGACGTCGATGTCGTCAACCGGTATGTTCTCGTACAGGGGATTGAGCGGTTTCAGCATCCAGCCGTCGGCATGCTTGACCAACTGGCGGAAAATGTATTCCTCATTCACAAAAGCCACCACGAAGGAGCCATCCTTAACGAAACCGGACGGCTCGACCACAATGATTTCACCTTCCTCGAATTCCGGCATCATGGAGTCGCCCAGCACCATCAGCGCATACGGCTCGGAACCGGCGCAGTTGCTGGCCTCGTTGACATCCTGGATGGGAATGGTCTTGCGTTCGGTCTGTTCGTTCATAAAAATCTCAAAAAAGCCTGACTAAATAGCTCAAGCTTATATTCAAAAGCGCGCCACGCAAAATTTACGGCCAGAAACTCAACGGCCGCGCATGAACATGGCATCCAGCTCCTTGAGGCTGACCTGAAACCAGGTGGGCCGGCCATGGTTGCATTGCCCGGCGCGTTCGGTGGCTTCCATCTCGCGCAGCAAGGCATTCATTTCCGGAATCGTCAGATGCCGGTTGGCGCGTACCGCACCATGGCACGCCAGCGTCGCCAACAATTCGTTGCGACGCTCGGCCAGCAGGCGCGCCACGCCAAATTCGGCGATTTCGCGCAGCACCGCGCGGGTCAGCTCCACCGGGTCGGCCTGTTTCAGCAGCCACGGCACCGAGCGCACCGCCACCGACGTGGGCGAGGTGATCGACAGTTCAAAACCAATCTCCCGCAGGGTATCCAGATGTGCCGCCATTTCAGCCAGATCGCTGGCATCGACAGTCAGCGCAACCGGGATGAGCAGGGCCTGCGCCGGGACGGCTCGCGCATCCAGCGCGGCTTTGAGTTTTTCGTAGACGACCCGCTCATGCGCGGCATGCATGTCGACCAGCACCAGCCCCTGTGCGTTCTGCGCCAGCACATAGACGCCATGCAGCTGCGCCAGCGCATAGCCCAGCGGCGGCGCATCCACAGCAGAGGGTTCATGCCCTGACGTTTGTCCCAGGGGGACCGGGTCCTGTCCCTGCGGCGCATAAAACGCCATGGCCTCGTTGACCTGCAACGGCATCAGCGTCTGCGTGGGGGGCGCATAGCCGCCAGACTGCGGCGCAAACATACGGTCACCCTGCGTGGCGGCGACATCCGCCTCGACCGGCGCCGACAGCAGGCGCTCGACCGCATGAAACAGAAACTGGTGAACACCCCGGCTGTCGCGGAAGCGGATTTCGGTCTTGGCCGGATGCACATTCACATCCACCAGATCGGGCGGCAAGGTGATGAACAGGCAATACGCCGGGTTCAACTGATGGTGCAACACATCGCGATAGGCCTCACGCAGGGCGTGGACGATCAGCTTGTCGCGTACATAGCGGCCATTCACGAACACGTGCTGGCTGTCGCGGCTGGCTGTCGCGGCACCGGGGCGTATCACCCAGCCCGACAGCGTCAATACCCCCGCCGCCGATTCGACGGCAATCGTGTTTTGCTCAAACGCATCACCCAGCACCCGACGCACCCGACTTGCGGCCGATTCGGCATTCAGACGCAGCTGCACCTTGCCATTGTGGGTCAGCGTGAACGCGGTGCCGGGATGCGCCAACGCCTGCCGCCGCACCATTTCAGCGCAATGCGCATATTCGGTGGCATCGGTCTTGAGAAACTTGCGGCGTGCCGGCGTATTGAAAAACAGGTCCTGGATATCGACCGTCGTACCCGTCGCGCGCGCGGCAGGTACAGGCGCACCCAGCCGGCCCCCTTCAACCTGCACCGTCCAGGCATGGTCGGCGCTGGCGTGATTGGAGTTGGCGTGACTGGAGTTGACGCTGCGGCTGGTGAGTTGCACCCGTGCAATTGCCGCAATCGACGCCAGCGCCTCGCCCCGGAAGCCCAGGCTCGCCACCTGCTCCAGATCCGACAGGCTGGCGATCTTGCTGGTGGCGTGGCGCGTCAGCGCCAGGGCCAGTTCGTCACGCCTGATTCCCGAACCGTTGTCGCTGACCCGGATGCGCTTGATGCAGCCCTGCTCCAGTTCGATCTGAATATCGGTGGCGCCAGCATCAAGGCTGTTTTCCAGGATTTCCTTCAGGGCGGCGGCCGGACGCTCGACCACTTCGCCGGCCGCGATCTGCGAAATCAATACATCAGGCAAGACACGTATCGTCACGGCCAACATCCAGTCAGGCTGGTTCACCCGGAGCGGGGTGCAGGTTGCGCCGGGCGGCCATGGCACGGCCTAGCCGTTCGATGTCGGCGGTGGCGAGTGTTTTCCGCGCCAGCGGCAACACGTGGGTATTTTCGAATTCGAGATGCGCGCGGTTGAGGGTGACAAAACGCTGCGCCAGCGCTTCATCCAAAAAAGCAGATTCACCGGATTCGATCCGCTGCAGGCTCACCCGCAACCGTCGCCACAACAACGCCAGCTCGTCGTGTTCCAGCGTCAGCGTTTCCACCAGATCACAGGCGCCCGCCGCACCCGTCTGCTCCAGCAGGGGAAACAGATTGCGCTCTTCGTCATCATGGTGGTGGACGGCAGCGGTATCGAAGTACGTCAGCACCGCGCGTGCGGCCTGCCGCGCCTGGAGATCGGCGCCGTGTACTGGCAGATGCGTCAACAATCTGCCCAGCGTGTCGCATTGCTTGATGATGCGGCCGTGACACGCCTCCAGCACAGCCAGCGGCCGGTCGAACCCCGGGGCCGCTGCGCCCAGCAAACTGGCGGTCATGGATTGCGGGTCAGCCGCGCGGGCGAAGTCAGCGGGTGCTTGTCGAAATACGTTTTAACGCCGCCGATGATGGCATCCACCAGTTTGTCCTGGTAGTCGGGATCATTGAGGCGCTTTTCTTCTTCCGGATTGGAAATGAACGCGGTTTCGATCAGGATCGAGGGAATGTCCGGGGCCTTCAGCACGGCAAAGCCCGCCTGCTCGACATGCGCCTTGTGCAGCGTGTTGATGCCGCCGATTTCCTTCAGCACCGCATGCCCCAGCTTCAGGCTGTCGTTGATGGTGGCGGTCTGCGACAGGTCGATCAGGGTGCGTTTGAGGAAAGGGTCCTTGACGTCGACGTTGATGCCGCCGACCAGATCGGCGTCGTTTTCCTTCTTGGCCAGCCAGCGTGCGGCCACCGAGGTGGCGCCGTTTTCCGACAGGGCAAACACCCATGAACCCCGTGCTTCGGGCTTGATGAAGGCATCGGCATGGATCGACAGGAACAGATCGGCTTTGGCCCCGCGCGCCTTGACCACCCGCTGCCCGAGCGGCACGAAATAATCGCCGTCACGCACCAGTACTGCACGCATGTTTTCCTGTGCGTCGATTTTCTGCTTGAGCTTTTTCGCCAGCGCCAGTGTGATGTCCTTCTCGCGCGAACCGTTGGCGCCGAGCGCACCCGGGTCTTCGCCGCCATGACCGGCATCGATCGCCACGGTAATCAACCGCACATATTGCGGTACCGCCGGTTTGGGCCTGGCCGGTTCGGCCGCAGCCACATCAGGCGTATTGGCCGGTTGTCCCGCCAACTGGCCGGGAGGCATGCTGGCAGCCTGGGCAGGATAGATGTCCACCACCAGGCGGTGGCCATAGGGCTCTAGCGGCTGCAACTGAAAGACAGAAGGCTTGATTGTTGTTTTCAGGTCAAGCACCACACGCATTACGCCCGGGCGATTGACCCCCACCCGGATTGCACTGATATAAGGGTCGGCGGCCGAGAGTTGTCCGGCCAGCGCATCGAGTGCGGGTCCTGGTTCAACGCCTTCAAGATCGACCACCAGCCGTTCGGGATTGGACAGCATGAAAAACTTGTGTGTGACCGGCTTCGTCGATTCCAGCGTGACCCGCGTGTAATCAGGCGATGGCCACAAACGCGTTGCACTCAACTGCAGTGCCTGGGCCCAGCCCGACACCAGCAAACTACACAGCAGGAAAGTTCTCAACAAAGCGTGCAACATGTCTCCAGATAATGTACCCCGCACGGGCTTCGTGCCTCGCATTCAACGTCGCGGCCGTCATCGTTGATGCGCAAATGAACGATCACATCCGGCGGTGGCAACCAGCCTGCTGCCTTTTCCGGCCATTCGATCAAACTCACTGCCAGCCCATCGCTCACATCGCGGAAGCCCGCATCCAGCCATTCGCGCGGGTCATGCATACGATACAGATCAAAGTGGAATACCTCAAATCCAGGCACGCTGTATGACTCGACCAAAGTATAGGTCGGACTTTTCACCCGTCCAGCATGACCCAGTGCACGCAGCAGTCCACGCACCAGTGTGGTCTTGCCCGCGCCCAGGTCGCCCTCCAGGTAGAACGTCATCCCCGGCTTCAGTTCCCGCGCCAGTCGCGCACCAAACGCCAGCGTCGCGGCTTCGTCGGCCAGATGGCAAGCGCAGCGCACGGTATCATCGCCTTTATGCATGAACAGGACTCACGTTTCGATTTGGACCAGCTGGCTGCGCAGATCAGGCAATGGGGGCGCGAGCTCGGCTTTGCCGCCGTGGGCATTGCCGACAGCGACCTGAGTGCGGCCGAGGCCGGTTTGCAAAAATGGCTGGGGCAGGGGTTTCATGGTGAGATGGATTATATGGCGGCGCACGGCACCAAGCGCAGCCGACCCGCCGAACTGGTGCCGGGAACCATCCGCATCATCAGCGTGCGGCTGGATTATCTTCCGCCCGCCTCTGCCGACCCGCACACGATTCTGGACGATGCCAGCGCTGCCTATATTTCCCGCTATGCGCTGGGACGCGATTACCACAAGGTGCTGCGCAACCGCCTGCAAACGCTGGCCGAACGCATTGGCCAGGCAATCGGCGAGCATCATTTCCGCGTCTTTACCGACAGCGCCCCGGTGCTGGAAGTCGAGCTCGCCACCAAATCCGGGCTCGGCTGGCGCGGCAAACACACCCTGCTGCTGAACCGGCAACACGGCTCGTGGTTCTTTCTCGGCGAAATCTATACCGACCTGCCGCTGCCGGTCGATGCCCCCGAGGCCAACCACTGCGGCACCTGCCAGGCCTGCCTCGACATCTGCCCCACCCGGGCGATCATCGCGCCCTACTCGCTTGATGCGCGGCGCTGCATCTCCTATCTCACCATCGAACTCAAGGGCAGCATTCCGCTGGAACTGCGCCCGCTGCTGGGCAACCGCATCTATGGCTGTGACGACTGCCAGCTGGTGTGTCCATGGAACCGCTTTGCACAAACCGCTGAACTGCCGGATTTTGCCGTGCGCAACGGACTCGACAGCGCAAGACTGGTGGAACTGTTTGCCTGGAGCGAGGCCGACTTCAATGAACGGCTGGCGGGTTCGCCAATCCGCCGCATCGGCCATGAGCGCTGGCTGCGCAACATCGCCGTGGCGCTGGGCAATGCACCACCCTCGGCCGAGGTGCAATCCGCACTGGGGTCACACCTGAATCATTCGTCTGAAGTGGTGCGCGAGCATGTCGCATGGGCGCTTTCGCGCCAGCAGCCCGTTTAAGCCCCAGCCCGCAGTTCCTGCCTGGTGCTGTTCTAATTCACGCGCAGCTCACGCTGCGCATGGCGGATCACCGACACCCCCGAACTCAACGCCAAGCCTGCCAGCACCAGCGCCACCGCAATATCGGGCCAGCCGTGCGCAGTCGCCCACACCCCGGCCGCCGCGCCCATCACCGCCAGATTGCCCAGCGCGTCGTTGCGCGAGCACAGCCACACCGAACGCGCCTGCGCGTCGCCCTGGCGATGCGCATACAGCAGCGCCGCCACGCCGACATTGACCATCAGCGCCAGCAGGCTCACCCAGCCCATGATGGCCGGTTCAGGCACCACGCCAGCCGACCATTGCCAGGCCGACTTGCCGAGCACGAACACGCCATAGCCGACCATCAGCCAGCCTTTCCACAGTGCAGTGCGCGAGCGCCATACCGGCGCCAGCCCGAGCACGAACAGGGCCACCCCGTAGTTACCGGCGTCGCCCAGAAAATCCACCGCATCGGCCAGCAGCGACACCGACTGCGCCGCGAAGCTGGCGAACAGTTCCACGCCGAACATCAGCGCGTTCAGCACCAGCGCAATCCACAGCGCGCGCCGGTAGCGCGGATCGGGCGGTGCAGCGTTGCACACAGAACCGCAACCACACTCGCTCATGTCACACGCCTCGCGATCAGGCCCTGCAGGTAGAATGCCAATTTTTCCATCGCGTCATCCTGCCACCCATGTCCACGAATGCAA
>JANJUT010000086.1 GCA_024710445.1 Thiobacillus sp. | reverse complement strand
ACGCGAAGTTTCACGAAGAAAAAACTTCGCGTCCTTCGCGGACGCAGGGTTTACAGAACGCTCTTGACCGCGGCCACGACAGCCTCGGTGGTGATGCCGAAGTGCTTGAACAGCGCCGGAGCGGGAGCGGATTCGCCAAAGCTGTCGATGCCGATGACGGCACCTTCCAGACCCACGTACTTGCGCCAGAAGTCGGTCACGCCGGCTTCCACTGCCACGCGCGGCAGGCCCTTGGTCAGTACGCTGGCCTTGTAGGCTGCATCCTGGCGGTCGAAGCTGTTGGTCGACGGCATCGACACCACGCGAACCGCGATGCCTTCAGCGGCCAGGGCCTCCTGCGCTTTCACCGCCAGCTCGACTTCGGAACCGGTGGCGATGATGATGGCCTTGGCGCCTGCTGCATCTTTCAATACATAACCGCCCCTGGCCACATTGGCCAGGGTGGCTGCATCACGTGCCATGAACGGCAGGTTCTGACGGCTCAGGATGTGGCAGGTGGGGCCGTCGGTACGCTCGACCGAGTGCGCCCAGCCAATCATCGTTTCCACGGTGTCGCACGGACGCCAGACGTCGATGTTCGGAATCATGCGCAGGGTGGCGGTCTGCTCGACCGGCTGGTGGGTCGGGCCATCTTCGCCGAGGCCGATGGAATCGTGCGTGAACACATGGATCACGCGCTGCTTCATCAGCGCAGCCATGCGGATGGCGTTGCGCGAATATTCGGAGAACATCAGGAAGGTGCCGCCGAACGGCAGCAGGCCGCCATGCAGCGCCATGCCGTTCATGATCGCGGCCATGCCGAATTCACGCACGCCGTAGCTGATGTAGTTGCCGGGGTTGCCGTTGCGCACCGGATGGCAGCCTTCCCAGTTGGTCAGGTTGGAGCCGGTCAGGTCGGCCGATCCGCCGAGGAATTCGGGCAGCGCGGAAGCCAGCGCATTGATCGCGATTTGCGAAGCCTTGCGGGTGGCGACGGTTTCGGCCTTGGTGTTGATGGCAGCCAGTTTCTCGGCAACATGCGCCTTCCAGTTGGCGGGCAGTTCGCCCTTCATGCGGCGCTCGAACTCGGCACCTTCAGCCGGGTAGGCCTTCTTGTACTCGGCGAACTTGTTGTTCCACAGCGTCTCCAGCCCCTGACCCTTGGTCTTGGCATCCCAGCCGGCGTAGATGTCGGCAGGCATTTCAAATGCGTCGTGGTTCCAGCCCATGTTCTTGCGGGTAGCCAGGACTTCATCGTGGCCCAGCGCGGCACCGTGCACGTCATGGGTGCCGGCTTTGTTGGGCGAACCCTTGCCGATGACGGTCTTGCAACAGATCAGGGTAGGCTTGTCGCTGCTGGCCTTGGCCTTCTGGATGGCAGCCTCGAGCGCGACGACATCATGACCATCGACACCAGCGATCACGTTCCAGCCATAGGCTTCAAAGCGCTTGGCGGTGTCGTCGGTGTACCAGTGTTCGATATGGCCGTCGATCGAGATGCCGTTGTCGTCCCAGAAGGCGATCAGCTTGTTGAGCTTCCAGGTACCGGCCAGCGCGCAGGCCTCGTGCGAAATGCCTTCCATCATGCAGCCGTCGCCCATGAACACATAGGTATGGTGGTCGACAATGGCATGGTCGGGCTTGTTGAATTCATTGGCGAGGATTTTTTCCGCCATCGCCATGCCGACGGCGTTGGTAATGCCCTGGCCGAGCGGGCCGGTGGTGGTTTCCACGCCAGGCGCGTAGCCGTACTCAGGGTGACCCGGGGTCTTGGAATGCAGCTGACGGAACTGCTTGAGGTCGTCCATCGACAAGTCGTAGCCGGTCAGGTGCAGCAATGCGTAAATCAGCATCGAGCCATGGCCGTTCGACAGCACGAAGCGGTCACGGTCCGCCCACTTGGGGTTGGTGGGATTGTGGCGCATATGGTGATTCCACAGTGTTTCAGCGATTTCCGCCATGCCCATGGGGGCGCCAGGGTGGCCGGATTTGGCTTTTTCGACTGCATCCATTGCAAGTGCGCGGATGGCATTGGCCAGGTCATTACGGGTTGGCATTGCGTTCCCTTCGTTTCTAAGTAAAAAACCGATCACATCCCCACCCGGATCAAAGCTGTGCAGAGACAGCTTGGGCAGAATATGCAAAAACCCTGATTATCCGTCAGCAAGGCAGGCTTCCGCAAGCCGCAGCCAAAGCGGGTGAAAGAAGTGGTTTGACAAGGGCTTAAGCCAACAAGCTCAAGCCCCCACTCAGGACCGACACTCTAAAATCTTTTTATTTGCCTGGTTGGGTGGCTTATGCGCCAGCCGCCTTCAACCAGTCACGCCACAATACAAACAGCTCGGGACTGGCGGACGCCACCACCGAACGCTCCCAGATATTGGCGATATCAAAGCTGCCGGACAGGCTGGACAACTGCCCGCCCGCCTCTTCCAGGATCAGCGCACCCGCCGCGTAATCCCACAATTTCTGTCCGCCATGGACATAGATATCGAAGCGCCCGGCGGCGGTATAGCACCAGTCCAGCGTCGAGGCGCCGAAATTGCGCTGCGAGGCATAAGGCGGCCACGATGCCAGCCGGCCCGCCAGTTCGCGGTCGATGCGTTTCATTTCCACCCCGGCCAGCGCACGACGCAACTCGGTAGCAGGCGGACGCAAAGGCAGCGGCTGGTCGTTCAGGAAGGCGCCGCGCCCCCGTTCGGCCGAAAACATCTCGTCCGCAATCGGGTCGTAAATCACGCCCAGTTGACGCTCGCCTTTGTAGAGATAGGCCACCGACACGGCGAAATACGGCACGCCGGCAACAAAATTGGAGGTGCCGTCGATCGGATCGACGCACCAGAGGCCGTCACGCCCCGCCGCCCAGGCATCGCGCTGCTGCTGCTCGGTCATTTCCTCGCCCAGCACCGGCACGTCCCTGATTCTGGGCAGGGCGATCTCCAGCGCGGCCTGCGTCTCCGCATCGGCCTCGGTAAACAGGCTGCCATCCGCCTTGTGGCTGTGCTTC
>JANJUT010000281.1 GCA_024710445.1 Thiobacillus sp. | reverse complement strand
ACATACATCCGCCCTATAAAATAACTACTCATGTCTGTCTGTAAAAATCTGTTTTTTTGGCTGGGTGCGGGGCTATAATTTTTTTTATCGCCGCGGCCGCGTATGCAGTTTGTATTGAACGGGGACATTGAGTTGATTGATCTGGTCACGCCTGCTTCGAGAATAGAAAGTTAAATGGCATATTCCATTTCCAGGCCGGGAAGCAAGGAGTCGCGGCGGTATGCGCGCCGAACCACGTTGCAAACTGCGCAAATCCGGTTTGGTGATGGCGTCGCTATTCCCTCCGAAATTCGTGACTACTGCCAGACCGGGCTGTATGTGGCTTTTCTGGGTGAGGGCACGCCCGATGCTGCGATCCCCGCCCTGGTAGGCAGCCCGGTCAGGGTGGAGTTTGGCGGTCTGCCTGGCAGATTCAAATGCAGTGGCAGTGTGGCGCACGTTTCCCCCGGCGGAGTGGGCGTGTTTGTGGCCGCGATGCCTGCGGGGGCCTTGCTGGCCCTGCGCACCGCAAGCAGCCCCTTGACCCGGACAGAACCTGCTCGCGCCGGATCCGGGCTGGGCAATCAGCAGACCCAGGCCTTGCAAACCGAGTGCACCAACCTGTTCCGCACCTTTCTGGGGGCGGTGATACAGGACTTCTTTCAGCGCAGCATCGAGCGCTTGAGCGAAGCTGACCAGGACGAACTGAGTTTTCTGGAACGTTCCCGCTTTGAATATGGCGCGCAGGAACTGGCGCAGCGCCGCAGCCAGATCGAAGATGATTTTTTCAATGCGATACGCGACCGCATCCAGAATATCGGGCCTGCCGCAGACCTGGCCAGCGAAAAGCCATCGAACAGCAAACTGGCCCTCGTTGATGAGGGGGAGTTTGAAGACTGGCTCAATTTGTCAGCCGTCATCAAACAGGTCGAGGGTCACATCGCGCTTGAGCTGGACGTGTTCGAGCCGCGCTACAGCCGACTGGTTGGCCAATCGATCGACCGGAAAAACAATCCTTTCGGCCCGGAGATGATCGGGCGGACATTCCAGGGCGCCATCCAGACCCTGGATTTCTCGAACTCCATGCGTACCGTGCTCTACAAGGCCCTGGGGCAGGCCTTGTTGGGCCGGATTCCGGACCTCTACAAGCAGTTCAATCAGACGCTGGAACCCCTGCAGCCGCTTGTTTCAGCCAAGCCTGAACAGGAGGTCGTGCGGGGCAATCCGGCACCGGCACCTGTCGAGGCTGCCAGGTCTCCGGCGACCGACGATGACAAATCTCCATCCGATCTGGCTGAGCTCGCGGAGTCGCTGAATTCGCTTTACAAGGAGGGCCAGGCGGGGGCCAGTCAGTCCGCAGAAAGCGCGGAATACAGCCTGGACCGAATTCTGGCCACGCTGAACAAGTCCCCGCAGCGTGGCGCAGCAGGGCATGGCGTATCGGGTGAGAGACGCAAGAGCCGGGTGAGTGGCGCCTTGGATGCGGATCAGCCGGATGTCTTGAATGTGGTGGACCGGCTGCATCAGATCTCACGTCAACTGATGAGTCACGATGAGCCGGCATCAGGCCCTTCCGGCGCACCCGGTGGTGGCAAGAATGCCCAGCCGGAAGCCAGTCTGCGCGAGTTGCTGGTCGCGCTGGATGGATTGCCACTGGCAAACAGGGTAGCCCCTGGCAGTCCTGCCTTGCCCCCGCTGGCCGATCAGGTCGATGCGCGTATTGCTTCAGCCAGCGGCGAGAACCGGCGACTGGCACAGGGCCACCGGCGGATTCTGGATACCACCTCGAATCTGTTCGCCCGGGCACACGAGGATTTTGTCCCCAGTTCGGATGTGGAATCCCTGGTCAAGCGGCTGGAGCGGCCGCTGCTCAAGCTGGCGTTGCAGGACAAGGATTTCCCAAGTCAGCACAATCATCCCGCCCGGCAGGTGCTCAACCTGATCGAGCAGTATGCGGTGGCGGCGGATGACAAAGGCAAGTTTTTCGATGCCAAACTGCAGCGTTTCCTCTATCTGCTGGTGGACCGCGTATGCAGTCGGGCGGATGACGATCCCGGCGTATTTGAGTTGGTGCGCGATAGTCTGGAGCGGGTATTGCTGCCTATCCTGCAGATTCGTCGAACACGCGTCGCACGCCTTCAGGAAGCCAGCGAAGGCCAGGAAGGGATACGTGCCGCCCGCTCCAGGGTCAATGCGGCTCTGGAGGCGCGGCTGGCGGGGCGCGAAGTGCCTGGCATGCTGCTGCGCTTGCTGGATGCAGGTTGGCGCCAGTATCTCGTTCTGCTGGAAATGCGACAGGGCGCACAGGGAGATGAATGGGATACGGCACTGGCTGTACTTGACCAGTTGCTTGTCTGGCTCGATCCGGCCCAGCCTGAAGCCACGCGTTCGTCTGTCGGGCCCCTGGCCTTGCTGGGCGAGGTGGAGCGCATTCTGAAAACGGTCAATGTTGATACCAGTCTGGTGGCTGCGTTCATGGACGAGTTGGGGGCAAGACTGGCAAATGACTCGGGTGCTTCGCTCGCAGGCAACGAAATGGTGCTGGTGCCGCCAGGCAAGCTGGCCAGGTCGAATGAGACAAGCGGTGATGTGTTGAATTCACATCGACAACTGATAGACCGCTTGCGTGTAGGCGACTGGTGGGATTTTGTCGTGGACGACAGCCGGGTCCCGATGCAGCTCATCTGGATCAGCCAGCCACCCGCCAGTTGCGCGTTTGCCAACCGCTCCGCGACCAGCAAGCAGGTCCTGAGCCTGACTGATCTTGCGCGAAGGATTCGGGATGAACGTATCAAACCGGGCAAGGATCTGGACCTTCCGCTGATTGAGCGGTCGGAAAATGCGCTGTTCGACGAAACCTATCAGGACCTGATGCATCAGGTCATGCACGACCCGCTGACAGGTTTGCTCAACCGCAAGGGCTTCATGCAGCGTCTGAGCCAGATGGCGGTCCCGGATCAGGAGGACAAGGCGCACGCAGTCGGCATTATCGAGTTCGACCAGTTTCGGCTGGTCTACAACACCTGCGGCATGGAAGCAGCCGAAAACCTGGCGCGCAGCCTGGCCAACGAAGTGCGGGCACAAATCGGACCCGATGCCGTTCTCGCTTCGTTCCGGGATGACACCCTGGCGATTCTGCTGCCGAACTGCAGCCGGAGCGAGGGATGTCCCACCGTTGAAAAACTGCTTGAACAGGTGAAGGATTACCACTTTCAGCACGAGCAGCACAGTTACAGTATCGGCTTCAATATCGGGCTCTCTGAATACGCACCGGCCAAATTCGACGCAGCGCAGACGATCCGCCATGCCGATTCTGCCTGCATCACCGCCAAGTCGCTGGGACGGAACCGGATACAGGTATATGAACGGGCCAGTCCCCAGCTGAAATCACAGGAATCCCTGATGGACTGGGCTGGGCGCATCGATGCTCTCCTGAAAGGCGATGGGCTGCACTTGCGCTGCCAGCAAGTGATGCCGATCAATGCGGATATGCCTTTCCTGCCGTATTACGAAATCCTGTTGGGCATCGAGGGCGGGGACGGCCTGGAAATCAGTCCGGCGCATTTCATCCCTACGGTGGAGCGCCTGCAGCGCGCGCATGAGATCGATATCTGGGTGTTGCAAAAAGTGTTCGCGTGGATCGGTGACAACCCGGAGGATTTCGCCTCGGTGGGCGGATTTGCCATCAATTTGTCGGCCACCTCGCTCAGCAGCCCCGAGGTCATGCGTTACCTGCAGGACGTGTTGCCGAATAGCGGCTTTCCCACCGGCAAGATCACGTTCGAGATCACGGAAACCGCCGCGATCGGAAGCTACGGCGCCGCCCAGGACTTTATTCGGGAAATTCGCCGCTATGGCTGCAAATTCTCGCTGGACGATTTCGGAAGCGGTTTTACTTCCTACTCGCACCTGAAAAACCTGCGTACGGATTCACTCAAGATCGACGGCAGTTTCGTCAAGGAAATGCTGCAGAACCCGAATGACTACGCCATGGTCAAATCGATGAACGATATTGGCCACTCGCTGGGGCTGCGTACGGTGGCCGAGTATGTGGAGTCGCCCGAGATACTGGAGGCGCTGCGGGAAATCGGCGTGGACTACGCCCAAGGCTATGCCGTGCATAAACCCTGTGCCATCGATGAAATCGTGACGGGGTAGAC
>JANJUT010000201.1 GCA_024710445.1 Thiobacillus sp. | reverse complement strand
GCGGATTGAAACCGCAACCGCGCGAACGAATACAACATCGAGCCGGCGGCATCGCCCGGCCTCACGGCCGGGCGCGGATTGAAACAGCCGTTTTTTGCTGCGGTGTCCTCTTGACTGATGCATCGCCCGGCCTCACGGCCGGGCGCGGATTGAAACGTCCTGCTGGACGAGACGGGCGACATGCCATCAGCGCATCGCCCGGCCTCACGGCCGGGCGCGGATTGAAACGAGTATGGCTATGTCGGCGTGATCACGGCACACTGCATATCACTTTGTTCGGTTGATTAGTGCAAGTCACCCCCGCCAAAGCCTTCGGCCACTATCTTTTATTCGTCCGGCGGATTTGAGTTTTTCTGCAATGGGCAGAGAATCAAACCTAGCTTCACAGGGAGTCTGTATATGGAATGGCGAGACCACATTGCCAGTGATCCTGCTGTATTGGCCGGAAAGCCTGTTATCAAAGGCACCCGGATTTCTGTGGAACTGATTCTGGGCTGGCTGGCCAACGGCTGGACTTATGAACAAATTCTGGAGTCCTATCCGCACCTCAGCCGGGAAGACATTCTGGCGGCGCTGGTATTTGCTGAAGACAGATGCGCTTGACCGTCGGCATGCTGATGCGCTTCCAGAGGTCGAGGTTATCGGCGGCATGCCGGATGAGCTTCACAGATTGACTTTGCAAACGCCCCGCGCTCTGCGGCTTTGATGAAAGCTTTAAGTTGCGCAGCATTGGGCGGCCTGGACAGCAGGTGGGTGGCTTCTGCATGGCCGCGAACTGAGCCCCCTCCGAAAAGCCTCTCCCGCACGCAGGGTTGAAGTGCATGCCATCCACAGCGGATAATGCCCCATTGCGTCGGATTGCCTGCCTTGGAAACCTACATCCTCATTCTCATCTCCACGGTGTTCGTGAACAACATCGTGATGGCCAAGATTCTCGGCCTGTGCCCGTTCATGGGTGTGTCGAAAAAGCTGGAGACGGCCATCGGCATGGGGCTGGCGACGACGTTCGTGCTGACGCTGGCGTCCGGCGCCAGTTACCTGATCAACGAATACCTGCTCGGCACCGAACTTTTTTACCTGCGCACGCTGTCGTTCATCGTGGTGATCGCCGGCATCGTGCAATTTACCGAGATGTTCATCCACAAGACCAGCCCGGTGCTGTATCAGGTGCTGGGAATCTATCTGCCGCTGATCACGACCAACTGCGCGGTGCTGGGCATTCCGCTGCTGAACGTGCAGGCACAGCACGGTTTTGTCGAGTCGCTGTTCTTTGGCGCGGGTGGGGCAATCGGTTTCACCCTGGTGCTGATCCTGTTTGCCGGCATTCGTGAGCGGCTCGACACCTGTGACGTGCCGGCCCCGTTCAAGGGCACCAGCATTGCGATGATCACCGCAGGCCTGATGTCGCTGGCATTCATGGGCTTTTCCGGGCTCGTTAAATAATGCTAGCCGCCCTTCTGGTCATGGTCGGCATCGCCGTCGTCATCGGCCTGGTGCTCGGCTGGTCAGCCATCCGCCTCAAGGTGGAAGGCAATCCGCTGGCCGAAAAAATCGACGCCATCCTGCCGCAGACCCAGTGCGGGCAGTGCGGTTTCCCTGGCTGCCGGCCCTATGCCGAGGCGATCGCCAAGGGCGAGGCCGACATCAATCAGTGCCCGCCGGGCGGCGAAGAGGGAATGAAGAAGCTGGCCGATCTGCTGGGCGTGGATCCCAAGCCGCTCGACGAATCCCACGGCGCGCCCAAGCCCAAGTCAGTGGCGTTCATCGACGAGCAGACCTGCATCGGCTGCACGCTGTGCATCCAGGCGTGTCCGGTGGACGCTATTGTCGGCGCAGCCAAGCAGATGCATACCATCGTTGCCGCCGAATGTACCGGCTGTGAACTCTGCGTTCCACCCTGCCCGGTCGATTGCATTTCGATGGTACCGATCGCCGAAGACCTGCCGCACTGGAAATGGAAGCATCCGGTCATCATGATGAAGCGCGTCGCATGAGCCGCACGCTATTCACCTTCAAGGGCGGCGTGCATCCGCCCGAGCACAAGACCGAATCGAACACGCAGCCGATTCATTCGGCGCCCCTGCCCAGGCATCTGGTGATCCCCCTGAGCCAGCACATCGGCAATCCGGCCAAGCCGGTGGTCAATGTCGGCGACCTGGTCAGGAAAGGCCAGATGATCGCAGCAGCCGATGGCTACATTTCGGCCGCCGTGCATGCCTCGTCCTCGGGCACGGTCACTGCTATCGACATGCAAGCGGTTCCCCACATTTCCGGTCTGCACGACCTGTGCATCACCCTCGAAACCGATGGCCGCGATGAGTGGATCGAACGTACCCCACTCGACTACCTGGCCATGGCGCCAACCGAACTGCGCATGCAACTGCGCGACATGGGCCTCGCCGGACTCGGTGGCGCGGTATTCCCCAGCGCGGTCAAACTCGACCCCGGCGCCGCACACTTTTGCCCCACATTGATCATCAACGGCGGTGAATGCGAGCCGTGGATCACCTGCGACGACCTGCTGATGCGTCACCATGCCGACGACATCCTGCAAGGCGTGGCCGTGATGCGGCACCTGCTCGGCAGCACGGAAATTCTGATCGGCATCGAGGACAACAAGTCCGAAGCCATCGCGGCGATGCAGGCCGCCGCCACCCGGATGGATTTCGCAGTGGAAATCGTCCCCGTACCGGCGCATTACCCCGGCGGTGGCGCCAAGCAGATGATCCAGGTGCTCACCGGCAAGGAAGTGCCGTCCGGCAAGCTGTCCACCGACATCGGCATCCAGGTATTCAACGTCGGCACCGCCCATGCGCTGGCGCGAGCGGTGCATCATGGCGAGCCATTGATTTCACGCCTGGTCACCGTCACCGGCCATGTGCAGCGCCCGCAGAACTTCGAAGTGCTGATCGGCACCCCCATGCGCACGCTGATCACGCTGGCCGGTGAGCGCGACGGTACCACCGGTGTGCTGATGGGCGGGCCGATGATGGGGGTGCCGATGCCCAGCCTGGATGTGCCGGTGGTCAAGGCCACCAACTGCGTGCTGGTGAAATCGGCCGAACTATTCCCGCCCCTGCCGCGCGCCATGCCCTGCATCCGCTGCACCCGCTGTGCCGACGCCTGCCCGGCCGAACTGCAACCGCAGGAACTGTTCCGCTTTGCCAAGGCCGGCGATTTCGGGCGGGCACAGGAATACCATCTGTTCGACTGCATCGAATGCGGCTGCTGCAGCTACGTCTGCCCCAGCCACATCCCGCTGGTCGATTACTATCGCTATGCCAAGAGCGAAATCTGGGCGCGTGAAAAGGAAAAGCGCGCCTCCGACCTGGCGCGCGAGCGCCACGAATTCCGCCAGTTCCGGATCGAACGCGAGAAAAAGGAAAAGGCCGAAAAGCTCGCCGCCAAGGCACATGCTGCGCGCGCGCACGCTGCACAGGAACAGACGCCGCGCACGGAACCCGGCGCCGGCGAAGGCGCGGCCAGCAGCGAAGCCGATGCCAGGAAGGCCCTGATTGCAGCCGCGATAGCGCGGGCACAGGCCAAGAAGGCCGAAGTCGCACCGAAAAACACCGACAACGTGTCGCCCGCGACCCAGCGCGAGATCGAGGAAATCGAGGCACGCCGGGCTAAAATCCGGGAACTGGCGCGCAAGCCGCTGGAATCCGAAGAGAAACCCTGATGCCCGCTCCTTTTATTCTTGATCGCAGCAGCGTTACCCAGGTCATGGCCTGGGTGCTGGTCGCGCTGCTGCCCGGCGTGGCAACCTACGTCTGGCTGTTCGGCCCGGGCATCCTGGTCACGCTATCACTGGCCACGGCGACGGCGCTGGCAGCCGAAGCGGCCATGCTGAAAACGCGCGGCTATCCGGCCAAGCCCTTTCTTGCCGATCTCTCCGCCATCGTCACCGCCTGGCTGCTGGCCCTGTCCCTGCCTTCGCTCGCGCCATGGTGGCTGATCGTCACCGGCACGCTGTTCGCCATCGTGGTAGCCAAGCATCTGTATGGCGGGCTGGGACAGAACATCTTCAACCCGGCGATGGTGGGCTACGCAGTGCTGATCGTGTCGTTCCCGGTGCAGATGACGCAATGGGCCGGGCCACTCGAACTGACCGCCACCCCCCTCAGCCTGACACAAAGCGCGTCGGTCATTTTTGGCGGCGACTTTCCCAAGGCCACGCTTGACGCCGTCACCATGGCCACACCACTGGATGCGCTGCGAACGGGATTGCTGCAGCAACTGACAGTCGATGAAGTGATGACGCGTTCCATATTCGGCCATTACGGCGGCGTCGGCTTCGAATGGCTGGCAGCAGCGTTCCTGCTGGGCGGGTTGCTGCTGTGGGCGCTGCGCATCATCAGCTGGCAGGTGCCGCTGGCGTTCCTGGCCGGCATCTGGCTGGCCGCCGGTTTTCTGCATTTCTTCGACGCGGGACGGTTTGGCGCACCCTGGTTCCACCTGTTTGCACCATCGGTCATGCTCGGGGCGTTCTTCATCGCCACCGACCCGGTAACGGGTGCCACCACGCCACGCGGCAAGCTGATTTTCGGCTTTGGCGCCGGTCTGCTCACCATCATCATCCGCACCTGGGGCGGCTTTCCGGATGGCGTGGCATTCGCCATCCTGCTGATGAACCTCTCCGTGCCGCTGATCGATGCCTGGACCCAGCCACGCATTTATGGCGGCGCGAAGCATCCGGACAAGGATCCATCCGCGTGAGTACCCTGCTCAAGGCTGCCGGCCGGAATGCGCTGCGCACCGGAATCATCCTGTTTCTCTTTGCGCTTGTGGCCACGGCATTGCTGGTGTTCACCTTCACCCGCACCCAGCCCACGATCGAGCGCAGCCAGCAAGCCGAAAAACTGGCACGCCTGGACCAGGTCTTGCCGCATTCGCTGTACGACAACGACCTGCTCGCCAGCCATTTAACCGTACAGCCGGACGACCTTCTGGGGACACAACAGCCTTCTTCCATCTGGGTCGCGCGTCGTGGCGCTGAAGTCACCGCCATGGCCCTGGAAGCCATTGCACCTGACGGTTATGGCGGCGAGATCCACCTGCTGGTCGGCATCGATGTGAACGGCGCGGTCACCGGCGTACGCGTGACCTCGCACCGCGAAACCCCGGGTCTGGGCGACTACATTGATCGAAACAAAAGCCCGTGGATCGAGCAATTTGTCGGCAAGTCGCTGGCCACCCCGGCCGCCAAGCACTGGAAAGTCGTCAAGGATGGCGGCCGATTCGATGCACGGGCCGGCGCCACCATCACGCCACGCGCCGTGGTCAAGGCCGTCAAATCCGCACTCGATTATTTTGCGCGCCACCGCACGGCCATCATTGCGCCACCCCCAGCCTTGGCAAAGGAGACCCAACCATGATGACGATGAATGAATTCCGCAGCCTGTTTCAGAACGGTCTCAGCAAGCAGAACACGGGCCTGGTGCAACTGCTCGGCCTGTGCCCGCTGCTGGCGATCAGCAATACCGTGGTCAACGCCCTGTCGCTCGGCCTGGCCACCATGCTGGTGATGGCGGCCGCCAGCGGTGCGGTATCGAGCATGCGCCATTTTGTTCCGCATGAAATCCGCATCCCGGTGTTTGTGCTCATCATCGCGGCACTGGTCACCGTGATCGACCTGGCGATGAATGCATTCGTGCATCCGCTCTATCTGGTGCTGGGCATATTCATTCCGCTCATCACCACCAACTGCATCGTGCTGGCACGCGCCGATGCGTTTGCCTCCAAGAACCAGCCGCTGCACAGCGTGGTTGACGCCATCGCAATGGGCCTCGGCCTGACTTTCGTGCTGGTGGTTCTGGGCGGCATGCGCGAACTCGCCGGCACGGGTACGCTGTTTTCGGGCATCGACCTGGTGTTTGGCGAGGACGCCCGTCAGTTCGTGCTGCACGTTCTGCCCGGCTACCAGGGATTCCTGCTCGCGATCTTGCCGCCGGGCGCGTTCATCGCGCTGGGCTTGCTGATTGCCGCACACAACTGGCAGAAGGCCCGCGCGCAACAGCATGCCCCCGCGAATCTCTCCGTGCCCGATTCCGCACCTGCGTGAAATCCTCGTTGCAGAGACACATGCGAAGTACCCGGCTGAAACACCGTAGCGTGCTGCGCTTGGAGTCTGCCTCATGAATCCAGCCAAACGCCGCGAAATCTTCAGCCGCCTGCGCGCGGCCAACCCGCATCCCACGACCGAACTCGAATACAGCACGCCATTCGAATTGCTGGTGGCGGTCACGCTCTCGGCGCAGTCCACCGACAAGGGCGTGAACCTGGCCACCCGCAAACTGTTTCCACGAGCCAACACCCCCGGGGCCATACTCGCGCTGGGTGAAGCCGGGCTGGCCGACGCCATTAAAACCATTGGCCTCTACAAAAGCAAGGCCCGGCACATCATCGCCGCCTGCAAAATGCTGATCGATTTGCACGGCAGCCAGGTTCCTGCCGAGCGCGCCGCGCTCGAAGCCCTGCCTGGCGTGGGCCGCAAGACCGCAAACGTCATTTTGAACACCGCTTTCGGGCAGCCGACGATGGCTGTCGACACGCATATCTTCCGGGTCGCCAACCGCACCGGACTTGCACCTGGCAAGACCGTGCTGGAAGTGGAAAAGAGGCTGCTCAAGACCATTCCGCAGGAATTCCGCATCGACGCCCATCACTGGCTGATCCTGCTCGGGCGCTACGTCTGCCAGGCGCGCAAGCCGAAATGTGGCGAGTGCATCATTTCCGACCTGTGCGAGTACAAGGACAAAATTGCCCCCTTGCATCTCGCCGGCGATCCAGCGAAACCCGCCTGAATCCCGACCATGTTCAATCCCAGCCGTGATCAGGTGCGCCAGTTTTTTTTCAGCGTGTGGGCCAAATACCGCGCCGGCGAGTCGCTTGCCGGCGCCGAACTACCCGCGCTTGATGCCGTGCTGGCCCATCCCGAATACCACGTCATTCTGGATCAACCCGAACGCTATCAGGAACGGGACTACCTGCCGGAATCCGGTGAGATCAATCCTTTCCTGCATCTATCCATGCATCTGGCCATTGCCGAACAACTGTCGGTCGATCAGCCACCTGGGATACGCGACCGCTATCAGCGCCTGCTCAGGCAACATGGCAACGCCATGACCGCCCAGCACGCCATCATGGATTGCCTGGCGGAAATGATCTGGCAGGTGCAGCGCCACCAGACGGCGTTTGATTCAGCCAGCTATTTACGCTGCCTGGATCACGCACTTGGCGTAACCTGACCCAGCACTGCTTCCTTCTGGTCCGTTCGCCCTGTCGAAGGGAAGCCCTTCGACAGGGCGA
>JANJUT010000195.1 GCA_024710445.1 Thiobacillus sp. | reverse complement strand
CGGGCAACATCAGCAAGGCCACCCAGGGTGCGAAGGCATCGGGCAGCAATTCCATGTAACCGGCATGAAACAGTGCCAGCGACGCATAGGCCCCCACCAGCACCGCCCCGGATTCCAGCGGCCGCTCCAGTATCCGTTTTGCGACGGCATAGCCCAGCAACAACACGCCCGCGCTGCCCAGCGCAATCCATGGGGCCAGCGCCGGCAGGTGCCGTTGCAGCAATTCATACTGCAAGGCATAAAAAATCAACAGCAGCGGCAGATGAACCGCAGCCTCCTCCCGGCTCATCGGGCGTCGATGGCGAATCGACAGGCTGACCGCACCACCGATGAAAATCATGAATTGAATCACCTGAAAAGCAAACGCCGCTTCCCATTCGCCCGGCGCCATCTGCCGCCACAGGTAATGAAATCCGAGCAAGGCCAGGTAGGCGGCCAGAAGATAGGGGCGGCGATTGCCAATCCAGATCGAATAGAGACAATACAACACGCTCCAGGCCGAGAAATAGATCACCAGATCGGTCACTGAACCTGCGAGCGTATGCAGCAGGAACGGAGCCGAATAGGAACCCGTCACCGCAAACAGGCCGTAGATTTCGCTTTCGAACAGGCGACCCAGCCACAGTGCAAACAGGCAGGTGAGAATCACCGCACCCGTCGCCATCGGCACGCCAATAAAGTGATAGTAGAGATGCGCGCCGTAGATCGACAGGAACAGCACCACCAGGCCACCGGCCGGCAGCAGGCTCGCGTACTGCCTGTCAGCCACGCGCAGCTTGAGCCCTGCGCCAATCAACGCGAATCCGCTCAGCACCGCCAGCCCCAGCTGCCGCTCCGGCGTCAGCCAGCCCGCGTCCATGGCCAATCGAATCAGGTAGGCAACAGCCAGCACCAACGCCGTCGCCCCCGTCCAGCCGAGAATCTGGGTCACCGACATCGAACTGCTTGCGCTGGCGCTAGCGTAGACTGGATCAGTCATTTTCCGGGTCAGCGGCGACGCCGTCACTGATGATCGAGTAGCTCGCCTGACCTCCGTCACCGCGGGCGCGGTCTCCTGGGAAGGCGTATCCGAGACAGTGCCCCGGACCGCCGTCATGGCAGGGAGTAATTGCTCAATCCGTGCAAGCCGGGCCTCGACCTGGTCGAGTCGTTCCTCAATGGTTTTCAAGTCGGGGCTCCTGATGGTTGAATGGGTCTAAGTGTTATTGCGCCACCCCGGGCGGCCTGGGCCGGACGCAGGTAATTGTGGCTGAGTCTGCCTCTTTTTGCCCAGCAAAAGTTCAGCAAGGCGCAAGGCCGGCTTGTTGACTCAGTCAACGCACCGTCAGATTTTTCACCCACACCAGCTCGCAGGCGCCATTGCCCGAATCGCTGCGCGTCATCGAGCTGTTCCAGCGCCAGCCATCCGCTGCCTGCACACGCACTAGATATCCGCTTAGCGCAACGATCTGGCCCTTGCGTACATCGCGCAGTCGCCTTTTGATGTCGTCGCTGGCGGGAATCATGTGCATGTTTGCGCTGTGCTCGACAATGTCAGACGGATCGATCGGTGGTTGATCCGACCAACGATAGAAATAGAAACGCCCGCTCTGGCGGATCTGCAGGCGATCCAGCACGGCACTATCCGACATCGGTCCCCAGCCGAGCGCCAGATCGACAGGTGACAGATCGGCTTCGCGTCCCACGTGATAGGGCTCCGTGGAGAGCACACGGGCTTCCAGCGAGAATTCGGCGGCCGGCATGATTTGATACCCCTTCACCGAAAACGACGGCAGGCCCGAGCGAGCGAGTTGCACCGGGGCTTTCGGCGCGAGGGTGCCACGGGCATGGTCAACGGGACGCGAGGAAAAATGATTCCATGCCCCGGCAATCATGGCGACGAACAACAGGGTGGGGACAATTCTCATGGTCCTTGGATGAGCGAATGGAATGCCACTGCTAACGGACAAAAGGGTCATGTAATTCAGTACACCCGCATCCGCCAGGCCCTGCGATGTGGAGAATTGAACCCCGCCCCCCTGATTGGCAACGCCTTGTATTGCCAGGGCCTGCCCGGGCTTTCAGGTGATCGAAAAGACAGATCCGCCTGCTACGGGTTAAGCTTGGCAAAAAACAAGGAGACGCGTTGTGGGGATACTGAACAGGTTTCGGTCAGCTTTTGCCTTTGGACGCACCGCGCCAGAGCCTGGCGTGGAAGCGATGCCTGATGCGCCGGTCAGGGATGAACGGCGACGCAACAAGCGGGTGAACGCACGCGACGAAACCCGTGCCCTGATCATCGATGACTCCCCCACCATCGTATTTGCACTGAAGAAGATCCTGCAGTCGGCGGGTTTCATCACCCTGGAAGCGCTGGATGCGGAAACCGGAATCAGTCTCGCCCGGACGGAAACGCCCGACCTGATCTTTCTCGACATCATCCTGCCCGGAGTCAACGGCTTTGCTGCGCTGCGCACCCTGCGCAGGGATCCGGCCACCGCACATATCCCCGTCATCATGATCAGCGGTAACGAGCAGGCGACTGAACTGTTTTTCGGCAGCCGCACCGGTGCGGATGATTTCATGAAAAAACCGTTTTCGCGTTTTGAAGTATTCGCGCGGATTGAACGCCTGCTGGATGAAAACATGGTGCCGCGGCGCATCCCGGCGGGGGTATCCGTTGCCGGGCCGGATTTGCGCGACTAAGGCGCACCCTCACCCCGAACCGGCAGCGCACTTTCCAGACAACCTGCACCCAGAAAAAAACCACACATGGTAACGATCACCCAACTCATCACCAGAAGAAAGGCCGAATCCGGCGAAACCGTGTTCCGGTTGCGCTTTGACGCGAGCTCGCCGGTTGCCGAACTGGTATTGAGTCCGCTCGGCCTGATGGGCAATATCCTGATCCGCGGCGAGAATTTCGGCGGACGCAACCAGGCGCTCACCACGCTGTGCGGCGACGCGGCCACGGCGGGATTTGGCGTGATCTACCTCACCGAGGGGCTGATCTCGTCGCTGGTCGCCAGCCTGCGTGAAAAAGTCAACGCGGCCTTCGGACCCACCCGCTATCACGCCCTCAATGTCGCCGTCGAAAGAGATGGCAAACTGAAGGTGAGCCGCAAGGCGGTTTCGATACTGCAGTTCAACTCGTACCAGTCGCAAAGCAGCGTGGACGAGATCAGACGACGCCTGCCCGGCATCCTGGACTGGATCGAGGAAAGCAACTTCGAGCATCCCCTGCTGCTGATCCTCGAGAATTACCACCTGTACTGCAAAGAGTTCGCGGCCGACCTGCTGGCCCGCGCCAACATGGCGAATTGTGCGGTGATTCTCACCACCCGCGGCTCGGACCCGAGAGCCGGCGTGATCCCGGACATCGAACCGGGCGTATTCGAGAAATGCGCAACCATCCTGGATCTCAACCGCCGGCGCGCGGGCACCACGGAGTAGAACGCGTCACGACCGGTACCCCATCGGCCTCCAGCCCTTATTCGTCCGGCGCTCCCCGGCATCGCCTCGCAGACACGTAGTCTGGTCTAGACTTCAATCTATCGATCCCGTCCAAGGAGTGCCACCATGTCATCACATGCTTCAACCCATCCCGCCTCTACACCGCGCATTGCTGTTCCTATCTGGCTATCCCTGTGCGTCGCCCTGATTGCACTCTTGCTGTTTGCGACCCAGGCACACGCTGCCAGCGCCGCCGAAATCGATCGTGAAGTCAATCAAACCCTGAAAACCTTCCAGAAAATCGAGGGCGCCAAAGCCTATCTCCCGATCGCCAAAGGCATGCTGGTATTCCCCAAGGTCTACAAGGCCGGGATCGGCATCGGCGGTGAATACGGTGAAGGTGCGCTGCGGGTAGGCGGAAAAACCGTCGGCTACTACAGCACGGCGGCCGCTTCCATCGGCTTTCAACTCGGCGCGCAGGCCAAGAGCATCATCGTCCTGTTTACCAATGAATCCGCCCTGGAGAAATTTCGTTCCAGCGAAGGCTGGAAGGTCGGCGTCGACGGTTCCGTCGCCCTGGTGGACATCGGCGCCGGCAAGGCCCTGGACACCACCAACATCAAGGATCCCGTGATCGGCTTCATCTTTGGCCAGAAAGGCCTGATGTACAACCTCACGCTGGAAGGCGCGAAATTCACCAAACTGGACAAGTAAAAACCATGGCCGGCTATTGCGGAAAAACCTCGCGATAGGCCTGCCTGCTGGCATAGGCCAGCACCGGAAACACCACCGGAAACAGGGGCAGCAAAAGCAGCATGGCCGTAAACATCGCCACCGACAGCATCACCCCCCAGGCCAGCATTGCCGGGAAATTCGAGAACACGGCCCGTACGCTCGCGCTGACCGCACCCGCCAGGCTGCCGCGCCGGTAAAACAGCAAGGGTACGGCAAAGGCGGAAGTGGTGTAGATGATGAACGCCAGCAGCGTTCCCATCAGCCCGCTGAAAAACAGATACGGCCAGGTATTGCCCTCTCCGGCCAGACCCGCAAAAAATTCCGGCAGGCCCATTTCGCGCGTCATGCCGAAATACAGGCCGTAGACGATGCCCGCATCCGTCAGCCAGATCAGGAACAAAAACATCTCGAACAGCGACACCACCCAAAGCACCGGCGGAACCAGGCGGAAGCCCGCGAAAAAGTGCCCCAGGCGCACCGCCTCATTGCGCTGCAGATGATCGGATACATTGAAGAAACCGCACAATAAAGCCGGGCCGATCAGCATGAACCCGCCTGCCAGCGCCACCACCAGCGGAGTCAGTCCGGCCGTCACCACGGCATAGAACTGCGCCAGCCCCAGCACCGCGAAAATGCTGGCATAAGCCGCACTCAGTCCCTTTGCCTGCAGAAAAACCTGCCATCCCGCATGCAGCCAGCAAGGCAAACTGGCCAGCCCGACTTTGTTGGGTACAAGCATACTCATGAAGCCCTCCTCGATCAGGTTCGGTGAAACAGGAAATGCAAGGTCGTTCGGCTCACTTCAGAGCGCACACCACGCTCAGCACAGGCTGGTCGAAGGAGCGTTCAGCGTTTTCCTAATCCGTGCCCTTCCCCGCCCGGTACACAGCCAGCAAGGCCGCCTTGAGTTCCGGCTCCGCATCCAGGTCGCGCGCACCCAGCACCTGCTGCGCGATGGACCGGACATGCTGCCAGTCACTTGCCTCGCGCCGCTCCTGCTCGAATCGGGCCCAGTCGAAGCGGCCATCGCGGCAGCTTCGTTCCGCCACGCCCGTGGCATCCGAAAACGCAATATCGTGCGTCTCCAATACCTCATACAGATAGGAGTAAGGATCGATCCCTGCCGCCCTGGCGAGGCGTTGATGGAAATCGGGCATCACGCCAGGCTCGCCAGGACATCCATCGAGGTCAATGACGGAATCGAGTTCGTAAGACTCCCCCTTGAATGAGAAGGCCAAGCGGGCGCGGACAGTGTTGCGGTTCATGTTTGGTTAAAACCAATGATTTCGGATTGCAAATGAGTCTGGGCAGGTGTCGCCTCAAGTGTACAGGGAGGATGGAATTATTGATTCTTGCCGATGACAAAAGCCGGTGAGCGGCCCGGACGTGCATGGTTTTCCATCAGGAAATCTCGCGTGACCAAATGGCGTTAACAGCTATAAAGAGTAATCCGTAAACCCAAAGGACACGACATGGCCAACCCTTTCGTACACATCGAATTGCAGACCGGGGACCTGGCCAAGGCCAAGGACTTTTATTCCCGGCTCTTTGACTGGAAGCTTGAAGATATTCCCGCACCCGGTGGCGACATGCCCTATACCATGATCAACGTTGGCGAGGGTACCGGCGGCGGCATGTTCGCGAACCCGGACCCCAAGGTGCCGTCACACTGGCTGGCGTATGTCGGCGTGGATGACATCGAGGCCTCCACCCGCAAGGCGCGCGATCTGGGTGCCACCGTGCTGCGGGATGTCATGCAGATAGGCGATCATGGCTGGCTGAGCGTGATCATGGATCCGACCGGTGCGGTCATCGCCATGTGGAAGCCGAAGGACATCATGTAGTCCGCATCAGCTCATAAAAATTCGGATACGAACCCGGCTCTGCAAGCCTGCGGCATAATGCGCACCACGTAAACTTCACTCATCGGCCTCGCGACTCGGAGGCCGTTTCATTTAGTAGACCAAACCATGCTGCCTTCCATCGAACACCGACTCGCCGCCGAGGTCGCGGCCAAACCTGCGCAAATTTCTGCCGCCATCGCCCTGCTGGACGAGGGAGCGACGGTGCCGTTCATCTCGCGTTATCGCAAGGAGGCGACGGGCGGACTGGACGACACCCAGCTGCGCCTGCTGGAAGACCGGCTGCGCTATCTGCGCGAACTGGAAGACCGCCGCGCGACCATCATCGCGTCGATCACCGAGCAGAACAAGATGACACCGGAACTGCTGCAGGCCATCTCGCTGGCCCCGGACAAGACGCAGCTGGAGGATCTCTATCTGCCATACAAGCAGAAGCGCCGCACCAAGGTGCAGATCGCGCAGGAGGCCGGGCTGGAACCGCTGGCCGATGCCCTGCTGGCCAACCCGATGCTCAACCCCGAAGAAGAGGCGGCGCAGTATCTGCGCGAACCCTTCACCACCGGGCAGGGCGACAACCCCGGCGTGGCGGACGCCAAGGCCGCGCTTGACGGGGCACGGCAGATCCTGATGGAGCGCTTTTCCGAAGACGCCGGCCTGCTGCAGGCCTTGCGCGAATACGTGCAGGAACACGGCATCGTCGAATCGAAGGTGCGTGAAGGCAAGGATGCGGCAGCGGAAAAGTATGCCGACTACTTCGACTATTCCGAAACCCTCACCACCATTCCGTCGCACCGCGCGCTGGCACTATTTCGCGGACGGCGCGAGGACATGCTCGACGTGCGGCTGCGTCTCGACAGCGAGGAGGAGCGGCCCGGATGGGGGGTGCCGCACAATCCCTGCGAGGCGCGCATCGCCAATCGCTTCGGCATTCAGGACCAGAACCGCCCGGCCGACCGCTGGCTGATGGACACCGCGCGCTTCACCTGGCGCGTCAAGAGCTTCATGCATCTGGAACTGGAGCTGATGGGCGCGCTGCGTGACCGCGCCGAGACCGAAGCCATCAACGTGTTCGCGCGCAATCTCAAGGCCCTGCTGCTGGCCGCGCCGGCCGGGCCGCGCGTGACGATGGGGCTCGACCCCGGCATCCGCACCGGCGTGAAAGTGGCGGTAACGGACGAGACCGGCAAGGTGCTCGACACCGCCACCGTCTATCCGCACCAGCCAAAGAACGATTGGGACGGTGCGCTGCACACGCTGGCCAAACTGGCCGGGCAGCATCGCGTCACCGTGATCGCCATCGGCAACGGCACCGCGTCGCGCGGGACCGACAAGCTGGCGCGCGACCTGATCAAGCTGCGTCCCGGATTGAAGCTGACCAGCGTGGTGGTATCCGAAGCGGGTGCATCGGTATATTCCGCGTCCGAATTTGCCTCACGCGAATTGCCCGATCTCGACGTGTCGCTGCGCGGCGCGGTCTCCATCGCGCGCCGCCTGCAGGACCCGCTGGCCGAACTGGTCAAGATCGATCCCAAGTCGATCGGCGTCGGCCAGTACCAGCACGACGTCAGCCAGTTCGATCTGGCGCGTTCACTCGATGCGGTGGTGGAGGATTGC
>JANJUT010000187.1 GCA_024710445.1 Thiobacillus sp. | reverse complement strand
TTCCTGCAATTCGGCCTCCATCGCCGCACATACCGGCACCACCGGTGCGCCTTCCTTCTCGGCAAAGGCCACCAAGGCATCAAGCATGGGATTGTCGTGAAAACCGTCTTCACTGACATTGGCCACATACAGTGCAGGCTTGACCGTCATCAGACACAAAGGCTTGATGGCTGCGAGGCCTTCGGCATCCAGGCCAGCAGCCCGTGCCGGACGGCCTTCGTTGAGCGTGGCCACTACCGGCTTCAGGGCAGCGACCAGCTTCTGCGCTTCCTTGTCGCCTGCACGCGCGGTCTTTTCAGCACGCGCCAAGGCTTTTTCGGCGCTTGCCAGATCAGCCAGCGCCAACTCGGTTGCAATGGTTTCCACATCGGACAGGGGATCCACCTTGCCGGCAACGTGAATCACGTTTTCATCATGGAAACAGCGCACCACATGGCAGATCGCGTCGGTTTCACGGATATTGGCCAGGAACTGGTTGCCAAGCCCTTCTCCTTTGGATGCCCCTGCCACCAGGCCGGCAATATCGACGAACTCCACGATGGCCGGGACCACTTTCTGCGGTTTGATTATTTCCGATAATTGCGTCAAGCGCATATCCGGAACCTCAACCACGCCGGTGTTCGGTTCAATGGTGCAAAAAGGATAGTTTTCCGCCGCGATACCCGCTTGGGTCAGTGCATTGAAAAGGGTAGATTTGCCGACGTTGGGCAGGCCGACGATGCCACATTTAAGACTCATGGATTTTCCTGAAACTAGGGGCTGCCAGGTTGGGGTTTGGTGTTGGCGCGCTGGATGGCTGCATTCCAGTCGCCTTTTTCGATCAGGGGCCACAAATCGATCGCACGTTCAATTGAACGATCGATTTCAACCTGCTCCTCACGGCGCGGCGGCTTCAAGACGTAATTCACCACCTCATGGCGGTCGCCCGGATGGCCAATCCCGATGCGCAGCCGCCAGTAATCCTGCGTGCCCAGATGCGACGTGATGTCTTTCAGGCCATTGTGCCCGCCCATGCCACCGCCGAACTTCAGGCGCAATTGGCCGGGAGGAATATCGAGTTCGTCATGCACCACCAGAATTTCGGATGGGGCGATGCGATGAAACCGTGCGAGCGCACCGACCGCCTGACCTGAACGATTCATGAAGGTTTGCGGCAACAGCATCCAGACGCTTTGCGCACCACGTCCGACGATGCCGTGAAAACGTGATTCCATTGCAAGCGAAGCGCCCCACTTCTGCGCAAGACGCGCGCAAAACCAAAACCCGGCATTGTGCCGGGTTTCTTCGTAGTCACGCCCCGGGTTACCGAGGCCGACAATCAGGCGGGGGGCGATCAGGCCTGACGCTGTCATGCCGCACCCGGTGCGCAATCCGCCAAGATCAAACCACTCGGGGATTGCGCATCCGGATTACTCCTTGGGCTCTGCGGACTCGGCAGGTGCGGCTGCCGGCTCTTCAACCGCAGCAACCTTGGGCGCGTTGACCGAAGCCACGGCAGGGTCTTCCTGCTTGATGTGCGCCACCAATTCCACGCCTTTGGGCAGGCTTAGTTCGTTAGCATGAATGGTCGTGCCGACTTCCAGTTTGCCCATGTCCACCCCGATAAATTCGGGCAGATCGCTCGGCAGACACTGGACATCAATCTCGGTCATCAGGTGGTGCGGCTTGCCGCCACCGGTTTTCACGCCCGGACAGGTATCGGCATTCAGGAAATGCAGCGGGACCTTGACGTGGATCTTGTGGGTTTTGTCGACGCGCTGGAAGTCAACGTGCAGCACTTGCTGCTTGTAGGGATGCCACTGCGAATCGCGCAGCAGCACGGATTCTTTTGCGCCATCGACATTCAGCGTCAGCACGGAGGCATGAAAGGCCTCTTTACGCAGCGCGTGGTACAGCGTGTTGTGATCCAGTTCGATTTGCACGGGGGCGGCTTCACCACCATAGACGATACCGGGGACTTTACCCGCGTGACGCAGACGGCGGCTCGCACCCGTACCTTGCAATTCACGCTTGGCAGCAATGACTTCGATTTCCATGTTGCTTCTCCTAAAAAACCTGCTTGATGATGCATCGCCAACAAGAGGCCATGCATGGTTAAAGCCCCCGCGACCAGGGGCATTCGACCAGCTCTACTCCATGAAGAGCGAACTGACGGAATCTTCGTTACTGATGCGGCGGATCGTTTCCGCCAGCAGCTCAGCCACCGACAATTGCCGGATTTTTGCGCACGCGCGCGCATCGTCGCGCAGCGGGATGGTGTCGGTCACCACCAGTTCGTCGAGCGCGGAATTCGTCACACGTTCGGCAGCGGTGCCAGACAACACGGCGTGCGTGCAATAGGCCATCACCTTCTTGGCACCGTGCTCCTTCAGCGCATTGGCCGCTTCGCACAGCGTATTGGCCGTATCGACCATGTCATCCATGATGATGCAGGTACGATCCTTCACGTCACCGATGATGTGCATCACCTTGGCCACGTTGGGTTTCGGACGACGCTTGTCGATGATCGCCAGATCGCATTCAAGCCGTTTGGCAATCGCCCGCGCCCGCACCACGCCGCCCACATCGGGCGACACCACCACCAGATCGGGGTGGTTGCGCTTCCAGATGTCACCCAGCAGGATCGGGCTGGAATAAATGTTGTCGACCGGCGTATCGAAAAAGCCCTGAATCTGGTCCGAGTGCAGGTCCATCGTCAGCATGCGATCGATTCCCGCGGCCTGCAGCATGTTGGCCACCACCTTGGCGGTGATCGCCACCCGTGCCGAACGGGTGCGTCGGTCCTGGCGCGCATAACCATAATACGGGATCGCTGCGGTGATGCGGCCAGCCGAAGCACGCTTCAGCGCATCGACCATCACCATGACTTCCATCAAGGTGTCGTTGGTCGGCTGACAGGTCGACTGCAGCACGAACACGTCCTTACCGCGTACGTTTTCGAGGATTTCGACCATCACCTCACCATCGGAAAATCGCGATACCGTGGCACGGCCGAGATGGATATTGAGATGGCGCACCACGTCGTTGGCGAGACGCGGGTTCGCATTTCCGGTAAACACCATCAAGTTGTCTATGGACACGCGAGTCTCCGACGATTTGGCTCAGAACATCACAACAAAAACAGCCGCCTCGGGCGGCTGTTCACTTAACTGGCTGGGGAGGTAGGGATCGAACCTACGAATGTCGGAATCAAAATCCGATGCCTTACCACTTGGCGACTCCCCAATAATTGGGTGCTACTCAGGCGCAGCAGTCGTAAAGCGGATGCTTGTCGAGACCCTGCGCCACAAAACCCTGCATCGAATCGGGCAACTGGCGCAACACGTCGCGCGCCGCGTCTTCCGTTCCAAACGATGCAAACACACAGGCACCCGATCCGGTCATCCGCGCCTCACCAAACTGCCCCAGCCATTCAAGATGACGGGCGACTTCAGGATAGCGTTTGACCACGACGGACTGCAGATCGTTACGACCCACGCCTGCGGAAAAGGGCGCTATTTTGAGGGGTGGCGTGTTGCGTGTCAATTCCGGCGCCGCAAAAATTGCAGCGGTGGGCACCTGGACGGGGGGCATCAACACCACATACCAGGCCTGCGGGGCATTTGCCGGACGCAGTATCTCCCCCACGCCTTCGGCAAACGCGGTCTGCCCGAACACAAACACAGGCACGTCGGCTCCCAGTTGCAACGCCAGCTTTTGCATGATGTCACGCGGCAGATTGATTTTCCACAGGCGATTCAGCGCCAGCAGTACGGTTGCGGCATCAGAACTGCCACCGCCCAGCCCACCGCCCATGGGCAACACCTTGTCGAGGCGTATGCTCACACCCGAGCCTGCAGGCGCATGCGCCTGCAGCAGGCGCGCCGCACGTACGGTCAGGTCATCGTCTTCTGCCACACCCGGCAAATCGCCTTCACGTTCCACATGGCCATCGTCCCGCAATTCCAGGTGCACGGTATCCGCGCGGTCAATCAGGCGAAAGACGCTTTGCAACAGGTGATAGCCATCGGCACGCCGGCCGACAACGTGCAGAAACAGGTTGAGTTTGGCGGGGGCGGGGTAGGCGTGGCTCATTCACTTCTCCAATCATCCGCCACCAGGCGGATTTCCAGGCCATCACGCGCCACCACCAGCTTGCGCGGCCGTACGGGCATCTCGGCTGAATACTGAAGGTAATCAATCACCCAGCCGTCCTGTTTGAGCTGCGCAATGCGTCCGGCTTCATCACGCGCCACGATTTCAAAGACGCGGCCAGGTGCGGGCTGCGCCTGCACCCACCATGCCAGCCCGGAAACCGGCAAGCCATATCCCAAAACCTCGTGCGTCAGCGACTCGGCGTCGTACGAATGGCGTGAAGGCTGGTTGGGTACATCGAGTGTGACGCCATCCGCGTTGCGCTCGACGCGTGCAACACCCTGTCCCAGCGGAGAGGTCATCAAGAGTTCGTCCATGTCCGCACGATGGCGCCAGCGGATGTTCCCGGACATGCTTTGGTCGGCCGTCTTGATCCCCACACGCCCCTGAAAACTCCACTCGACTGATGCCGGCCCCACGCGCTCGCCCGTCGACGGCGCGAGAGGCGGAGACGCGCATCCGCCCAGAAGCGCCAGCCACAGCACCGCAATCAGATGGGCCTTCAAGGCTTCAGGCGGCGCAATGTTTCCAGCAGCACTTCATTCCGGGGATGTGTTTGCAGGCTGGTCTGCCATAACTGCCCCGCTTCAATGCGTTGACCCCGCGCCCACAGCACTTCACCCAGATGGGCTGCGATTTCGGGATCGGGGCGCACCTTGTAGGCACGCTCCAGATATTCCTGCGCACGCGGCAGATTGCCCGAGCGGTACTGCGCCCAGCCCACGCTATCCAGGATGTAAGGATCGTCTGGCGCCAACGACAAGGCCTTGTCGAGCAGAACGATCGCTTCGGCCAGTCGGTCGGTCCGGTCGGCCAGGGTGTAGCCCAGCGCGTTATAGGCCTGGGCATCCTCGGGCCGCAGCACGATCACACGGCGCAAATCCGCTTCCAGCACGTCCAGTTTATCCACTTTCTCAGCGGCCATTGCCCGGTCATAGAGCAAATTGGCCGAATCGGGATAGCGCTTGAGTCCTTCCGACAACCATTCAAACACGGCCATAGGGGCGGGGGGCGACACATTGTCCCGCAGCAGTTCAGCCTCTGCCTGGATCAGGCGGATATTTTGCGCATCATTTTCGCCCCGCGTGCCGGACAACAGCGCACGCGCCTCATCCAGCTTTCCAGCCCCGGCCAGCAGCCCGGCCTGGCGCGCACGCGCCGGCACCAGATAATTACCCGTTTTGACGTTGGCGTAATGGCCCACTGCCACATCGGGTTGCTTCATCTGCTCGGCCACCTGCCCCAGGTAGAAATACACGGTGTCCGGTTCACGCGGGCTATAGTCCAGGGTTTGTGTCAGCAAGTCACGCGCGGCATCCACATCGCCCATTTGCAGAGACAGCAAGCCCGCTGCAAAACCCACTTCGGCATTACGCGGAAAATCACGGGTAAGCCGGGTGAATTCAGTGCGCGCCTCGGTGAACTGATTGGCGTTGACCAGGGTGCGTGCATAAGCCAGACGAACCTCACGTGCATTGCCATGGGTCGCCAGAAAATCACGCATGAAGCTCAGTGCCTCGGCGCGAGAGGTCTTGGCCAGAATCTGGGCGCGCATCAGGGCTGCGACCTCCCAACCCGGACGCAGGCGGTCGGCCTGCTGTAATGCCGAAACCGCAGCCTCATTTCGCCCGGCACTGGCAGCGGCCTGCGCCACCGCAAAACGTGCCTCCGGCAATGTGGGGTAATCGACCGCCAGGCGCTCAACCAGCTCCAGTGCCGCCTGGGTGTCCCGCATCTTGCCCATCAACCCAGACAACTGCATGAAGCCTCTGTCAGCGTCTGCTTTCAGCAAGGCGCGCAGGATAGGCTCGGCCTCGCTGATCTTGCCCTCATTCAGCAACAATGCAGCCAGGGTTTGCTGCGCGCGCTCCGAATCCTGCTCGGCGGCGGCCCACAGGCGGGTGGCCTCGAGCGCACCCGCCTGATCCCGCGCAAACACCGATACTTCAGCTGCGCGGCGCGCAATCCGTGGATCGCGCGTTTGCCGTGCCAGATCCATATAGGTGGATTGGGCAATACCGATTGCACCCCGCTGTCCAGCCACCTCCGCAACCAGAAACTTGAACAGCAATTCAGGTGTCAGCGCCTGTTTGGGCAGATTGTCCGGCGCGGCCGCCGCGCGGATTGCCTCATCGGCGGCAGGCGAAGCTGTTGCCTCACTCGCCGTGGCATCCGCTTGCTGTGCGGCTGTTTGCGTGACCTCCGGCTGCGCCGCCTTGACAGCGGGCTGGCTGCACGCACTCGCAAGCGCCAATGCTGCATAGAGGGGGAGGTACTTGAAATCTGCCATTTGCATTTGGGGTATCGCCTTGATGGGGTTGCTTGTCACGATTCTAAGCTTTCGAGGCCCACTCGCAAGCAAGGTTCATTGCCATCCATGGAGAATATTGCACTCAAGCCGCAAACGACTGCGTCATGAACCATGACGGCATCCACTAGATAAACTACGCTTCGTCATGAAGCGTTGCCGTTACATAGGCCATTGCGCAACCAGATTTTTCCGCTTCGCGTCGCAGCTTTACTCTTTTCAAACACCGTCCCAATATCCCGTTCATGCCCGAGTTACCTGAAGTCGAAACCACCCGTCTGGGCTTGCTCCCACGATTGCAAGGGCACACTCTCAACCGCATTGTGGTGCGCAACCCGCACCTGCGCTGGCCGGTGCCGGACGATCTGGAGGCGCGCCTGGCCGGACTGCCGCTCATCGCGCTGACCCGACGCGGCAAATATTTGCTGTTTGATTTTGGGGCGGCCACGCAACTCGTGCATCTCGGCATGTCGGGCAGCCTGCGCTTTGCTTGCCCCGACGAACCCGCCGCCCTGCACGATCATGTGGACTGGCTGTTCGACGACGGCACCACGCTGCGTCTGCGCGACCCCCGGCGCTTTGGCGCCGTGTTATGGACCAGCGATGTGGCGAATCACCCGCTGCTGGCCCGGCTGGGTCCGGAGCCCCTCACCCCCGCGTTCGATGCTGCCTACCTGCACGCCCAATGCCAGCGCCGTGGCGCAGCCATCAAACAGGTCATCATGGACGCACACGTGGTGGTGGGCGTGGGCAACATTTATGCGTCCGAATCCCTGTTTCATGCCGGTATCCGCCCCGCCACCACTGCCCGGCGACTGAGCCGTCCGGCCTGCGCAAGGCTGGTTGCCGCAATCAAACAGGTGTTGACGGCAGCCATCGCTGCGGGTGGCAGCTCGTTGCGCGATTACGTCCATAGCAGTGGTGAACTGGGCTATTTCCAGCTGCAGACCCGGGTGTACGATCGTGAAGCGCTGCCGTGCAAAAAATGCTCAACCCCCATCCGCCGCATGGTGCAGGGCCAGCGTGCCAGTTTTTACTGCCCCCGCTGCCAGCGCTGACAGGCAAACTTCATGCCCATCAAGTTTGTTATTAATATGTCGTTATATGACGGTGCCCTATCCAGTGGATCGACCTGATGCCCTCCAACACCCTGGTTGACGATTTCGAGCATTACAGCGCCTGGCGCGACGCCGTGTATGTGCGCGTCGAAGCATTGCGCGACTGGCTCACTGCCCAGGAGCTGGACGATGCCGAATCCGAACTGCGCCTGAACCAGCTGCTGGGGCGGCTGCAGGAAGACAAGCTGAATGTGGCTTTTGTTGCCGAGTTTTCGCGCGGCAAGTCCGAGCTTATCAATGCGATTTTCTTTTCGGACTATCGGCAGCGCGTGCTGCCCTCGTCCGCCGGGCGCACCACCATGTGCCCCACTGAACTGTATTTCGACCCGATCCGCCGTCCTTCGCTGCGCCTGTTACCGATTGAAACCAAAACCCGCGAAGGCAGCATTGCCGACTTCAAGCACGATACGGACGCATGGACCGAGTTTCCGCTCAATATCGACTCGGCCGACGAAATGAGCGCGGCGCTGATGCGCCTGGCCGACACCATGCCGGTCGACGCCGCCACCGCCGAGTCCTACGGCCTGATCAACCCCAACGATGAAGAAACCGCACGCAGTCTGGCACGCGATGGCAGTATCGCGATTCCGCGCTGGCGCCATGCGCTGATCAACTTTCCCCACCCGCTCCTCAAGCAGGGGCTGGTCATTCTCGATACGCCCGGTCTCAACGCCATCGGCACCGAACCTGAACTCACCCTCAGCATGCTGCCCAGCGCCCACGCGGTGCTGTTTTTGCTGGCGGCCGATACCGGTGTCACCAAGTCCGACATTGAAATCTGGCGGCATTACATTGCCCCGGTACAGGGCGCCAGCCGGGCGCGCCTGGTCGTCCTGAACAAGATCGATGGCTTGTGGGATGAACTCAAGTCAGCCACTGAAATCGAAGCCGAAATCGCCAAGCAGATTGCCAGCAGCGCAGCATTGCTCGAACTGCCCACCAGCCAGATCTATCCGGTATCGGCGCAAAAAGCGCTCGTCGCCAAGGTACGCCACGATGCCGACCTGCTGGCCAGAAGCCGCCTGCCCGAACTGGAAGCCGCACTGTCACAGGAACTGATCCCCTGCAAGCAAGCACTGGTGAGCGAATCCACCCAGGCCGGGGTGGAAGATGTCGTGATCAAGACTACCGAACTGCTGGAAACCCGCCTCTCCAACATTCAGGATCAGGTCGATGAATTGCACGGGTTGCGCGGCAAGAACCGTGACGTCATCCAGCACATGATGACCAGCGCCAACGAAGACAAACAGCATTTCGAACGGGGCTTGCAGCAGTTCAATGCGCTGCGCAATGTGTTCGCGTCACAGGTTGAGGTGCTACGCCAGCGCCTGGGCATGCAGACGCTGCGGGAAGAAGTACGTCGTACCCGCCAGACCATGGAGAAAAGTCACTTCAGCACAGGCCTGCTCGAGGCGATGGGGCACTTTTTCCGCCAGGTGGATGACAACCTGAACGGGGCCGCGGCATCCATCAAGGAAATCCGCGCCATGATGACGGCGATGTACCAGAAATTCAGCGATGAACACGGCCTGGCAGCCGTCAACCCGCCTGATCACAGCCTGCGCAAGTACCGCAAGGAAATGGCACGGCTGGAACGGATTTTCGATGAGCGCTTCAACACGGTTTTCAAGATGCTGACCATGGGCCAGCATCAGTTGACTGCGCGTTTCTTTGAATCGCTGGCCAGCAAGGTGGTGCAGGTATTCGATCTGGCCAACAGTGAAACCGAATCCTGGCTCAAGGCATTGATTGCACCAATGGAAACCCAGGTTCGCGAACACAAGATCCAGCTCAAACGCCGCCTGGAAAGTGTCAGTCGCATCCATGCCGCGACCGAAACGCTGGACGAGCGTATCGCCGAACTCGAAACCTCAATCGGAATGGTCCGCGACCAGATCGACCATCTCGCCCGCATCAATACGCATATTGCCGATGCCCTGGCCGACAATCTGAACCGGGAGCGGCTGGCCAGAATGGCCTGAACGCTTACTTGTTGGCGGTCAACCGCAGGAACTTCGCCTGCAGTTCTTCCCGGGTTTCGGGGTAGTCCGGATTCAGCGGAATACAGTCGACCGGACACACTTCCACACACTGCGGCGTATCAAAGTGGCCCACGCACTCGGTGCATTTATTGGGGTCGATCACGTAAATCTCATCGCCCTGTGAAATCGCTTCATTGGGGCATTCAGGCAAACAGACGTCGCAATTGATGCATTCGTCCGTAATCAACATTGACATCGTGTTCTCCGGGTTGTATCAGTTTTCGCTTATTTTCTCACTTAATCGCTTCGCCACCAATGGGTGAACAAACGGCGAGACATCGCCGCCCAACTGGGCGATTTCCCGGATCATGCTGGCGGAAATGAACATGTATTGATCGGATGGCGTCAAAAACAGGGTTTCGATATCCGGCTTGAGGTTGCGATTCATCCCCGCCAACTGGAATTCATACTCGAAGTCGGATGCCGCTCGCAGCCCGCGCAGTACCGCTATGGCACCCTGTTCCGCGACGAAATCGATCAGCAGGCCGGAAAACCCCTCGACCCGTACCTGCGGCACGTCGGCCAGCACGTCGCGGGTCATCGCCACCCGCTCCTCGATGGAGAAAAACGGACGCTTGTTGCGCGACTCGGCTACCGCAACGACCACGTGGTCGAACAGCCTCACCGCGCGCCGCACCAGATCCTCGTGGCCGCGTGTGATGGGATCGAACGTACCGGGATAGACAGCCGTCAGCATCGATTACTCCTTGATCAGCAACGCAAAATGCGAGCGCCCTGCGCGCCCGCTGCGGTGGATGATAAACCCCGGCGGCGCGGTCACCTCCGCACCCTGCTCAACATAGGCAAACCCGCCAGACTTAAGATGGGGGGCAAGATCGGCCAGCACGAGGTCCGCCAGGCCACTATCAAACGGCGGATCAATGAAAATCAGGTCGAAGGTTTCACGGTTATTCGCCAGCCAGGCCAGCGCATCGACACGCAGGATTTCAACCTGGGTTGCGCCAAGCGCGACACGGTTTTTTTCCAGTGCAGCCTGTGCATCGCGGTCCCGCTCGACCATGATCACCCGCCCCGCCTCGCGCGACGCCGCCTCGAATCCCAGCGCACCGCTGCCGGCGAACAAATCCAGACACGTCCAGCCCGGCAAGTCCTGCCCCAGCCAGTTGAACACGGTTTCGCGCACCCGGTCGGGCGTCGGTCGCAAACCCGTGCTGCCGGGGAAATCGAGCAGGCGGCGGCGATAGCGCCCGCCAATGATGCGCACCCGATTGGCCACGCCGTGCGCCCGCTGCGGCGATGCGCGCTTAGCGAGCACTGCCTGCTCCGCCCACCACCACGGTCACCAGTTTGTCTGGGTCAACCCGCCGGCTAAACGCCTGCTTCACCGCAGCCACATCCACCGCATTGACCTTGTCGACCCAGGTATCCAGATAATCCAGCGGCAGTTGGTAAAAACCAATGACCGACAGGTATTCGAGAATTTTCCGGTTGCTGTCGAAACGCAAGGGGAATCCGCCCGTGAGGTTGGACTTGGCCTGGGTGAGATCCGCCTCGCTGGGGCCCTCCGCAATAAAGGTCCGCAGCGTTTCCTGGGCCACTTTCAGGGCATCTTCCGTCTGTTCGAGCTTGGTTTGCAAGCCCAGCTGCAACGGCCCGGCCTCCATCATCGGCATGAAGTAGCTGTATGCGCTGTATGCATAGCCACGCTTGTCGCGTACCTCGCGCATCAACCGTGAATCAAAGCCGCCACCGCCCAATACGTAGTTGCCGACAAACAAGGGGAAATAATCCGGGTCGCTGCGCGCCATCCCTACTACGCCCATCAACACATGGCTTTGTGTCGAAGGATGGGCAATCCGCGTATCGGAAGGCTTCGCCGCAACGGGTGCAGGCAGGTTCGGCACGACCGGTGCGCGGGACAGGCCGCGGGCAATGCGCGTGGCAATTGCTTCAGCCTCGACACGCGAGATATCGCCCATCAGGGCAATCACGGCATTCGGCGCACTGTAGTGCGTACGGTAAAACTGCTGCAAATCGCCGCGTGTCAGCTTGCCGATTGCAACCGGGTCGCCGGTTTCGTCGTGCGCATAGGGATGCGCAGCATAGATCGCGCGATAAAACGCCTTGCTGGCCACGGTGCCGGGATCGGCTTCGGCTTCATGGATGGCCGAGATCAGACGCTGCTTTTCGCGCTTGATCACCGCCTGCGGAAAATCAGGCCGCTGCAGCACGCGCGTCAGGATATCGATCGCGGCCGATTTTTCGCTGGCAGACGACAAGGTCCGCAAACCAATCGCTGCGCGATCCCGGTCGAAGCTCCCCGACAGCACTGCCCCCACATCGGCGAGACGGTGTGCAATGGTTGTATCGGTAATCCCGCCCGCCCCCTGATCCAGCAAACCATGGGTCAAGTGCGCCAAACCCGCCTTGCCTGCCGGGTCACGCGCGCTGCCTGCCGGAAAGTTCACCGAGATATCCAGGATCGGCAGTTCATGGCTTTCGACAAACACCACGCGCGCGCCCTCGGGGGTTTGCCAGTTCTGGATCACCAGCGCGGCATGAGCTGACAGCGGCAGGCTCAACAAACAGGCCGCGATGAAACGCTTAATTGACATGACGTACTCCTGCCACGGCAGCACGCGCCGCCTTGGTGTTCAAGGGCTGCGGATCGAGTTCCGCCACGCTCAACCGATCATCCTGCAGCCATTTCCGCGCCACGGCCTGTACCTCCCTGGCCGTCACCGCACGCAGCTTGTCGACCCGGCGCGCCAGCGCCTCCGGCGGCAAACCCGTGGTCACATACTCACCCAATTGCATGGCCTGATAAAACAGCGAATCGCGCTGGTAGACGTCGGCCGCGATCATTTGTGCCTTGACCCGCGCAAGCTCGGCTTCGCTGATGCCTTTTTGCTGCACACGCTTGAGTTCGGCACGCACCGCCTGCTCCAGTGTGGCGACCGATTTCCCCGGTGCAGGACTCGCGTCGACCATGAACAGGCCTGGCCCGCGCGACACCGCGTCATAGCCCGCACTCACGTTCACCGCAATCTGCTGTGTTTTCACCAGCGACTTCTGCAGCCGGGCCGAATCGTTCCCGCTCAGCACGCCGGCCAGAATTTGCAGCGCATAGGGCTCGCTGTCCTGCTGCCAGTCCTTGAGCGTGGGGACGTGCCAGGCCATCAGCAAATAGGGTAATTGTGCCGGCGCCTTGACTACAATGCGCTTGCTGCCGACCTGCGCCGGTTCGATCTGCGGCTTGCGCTCCGGCAAGGCGCGCGCCGGCAGCACGCCGAAGTATTGTTTGGCCAACGCAATTACCGCGTCGGCCTTGACGTCGCCTGCCACCACCAGCGTGGCGTTATTGGGGGCATACCAGCGCGCATACCAGTCACGCGCATCCTGTCCGGTCATGTTCTGCAGGTCGTCCATCCAGCCAATGATGGGGCGCCGATACGGATGTGCCTGATAGGCCGTGGCCATCAAACGCTCATACACGATCGATTGCGCCTGGTCGTCGGTACGCAGGCGGCGCTCTTCCATGACCACCTGAAGTTCCTTGGCAAACAACTCGTCGCTGATGACAAGGTTGGCCATACGGTCGGCCTCCAGTTGCATCGACAGCGCCAGCCGGTCCTTCTGCATCTGCTGGAAATAGGCCGTGTAGTCGCGGCTGGTAAACGCGTTTTCCCGCCCGCCCGCGGCAGCAATGCGTTTGGAAAACTCGCCCGGGGGCACTGTCTTCGTACCCTTGAACATCATGTGTTCGAGTACGTGCGCCACGCCGCTGGTGCCGTTGAACTCGTCCATCGAGCCGGCGCGATACCACACCTGCGACACCATCACCGGTGCGCGGTGATCTTCCTGCACGATCACCCGCATGCCGTTATCCAGAGTCACATCCGTCACCACTGCCTGGGCGCCGCCGAGCGCGAGCGCCAGCAGCATTCCCCACATGCCATGCATGTTGTTCTGTTTCATTGCTTAACCCTTATGAATGACCTCACTCCCAAACGCGCAGATGCCCGTGTGGAGTCGACTGCCTGAATGATAAGATACCGCGTCCGTCAAACAGTTGTGCTGACTGCTTTTATCCGTGTTTAGTTTCTTCAAATCAAAATCCAAACCGGCTCCCGAGCCGGACCCCTCCGCGCCCGTCCCCGAGGCGCTGCAGCCCGTCACGCCACCGCCGGCCATAGAATCCGAAGCGGTGACCACGCCCGAACCTGTCACAGAGACTGCAGCTGCCGCGCCTCGCCTGGGCTGGGCACAACGCCTCAAGCAAGGCCTCGCCAAAACCCGTGGGCGCCTGGGCGGACAGCTCTCCAGTCTGTTGGGGGTTGGCCGCAAGATCGACACCGAGTTGTTTGAGGAACTCGAAACCCTCCTCATCACCGCCGACATCGGCATGGATGCCACCCAGGCCCTGCTCGACACCCTGCAAAAAAGGGTACGCCGCGAAGGCTGGACCGAAGCCTCTGACCTGAAAGCCGGACTCAAGCAGGCCCTGGTTGATCTGCTGAGTCCGCTGCAGGCACCGCTCGACGTCACCACGCACAAGCCGTTCATCCTCATGCTGGCCGGCGTCAACGGTGCCGGGAAAACCACCACCATCGGCAAACTCGCCAAGTTGTATCAGTCGCAAGGGCTGTCGGTGTTGCTGGCGGCCGGCGACACCTTCCGCGCCGCCGCCCGCGAACAGTTGCAAGTCTGGGGCGAGCGCAACAACGTCACCGTGGTGAGCCAGGAAAAAGGCGATTCTGCGGCGGTGATCTTCGATGCGATTCAGGCTGCGCGTGCGCGCAATATCGACGTAGTGCTGGCTGACACGGCCGGCCGCCTGCCCACCCAGCTCAACCTCATGGAAGAAATCAAAAAAGTGAAGCGGGTGATCGAGAAAGCCGCGCCCGGCGCACCGCACGAGGTGCTGCTGGTGCTGGACGCCAACACCGGGCAAAACGCAGTGTCCCAGGTCAGGGCCTTTGACGACGCGCTTGGCGTCACTGGCCTGGCCCTGACCAAACTCGACGGCACCGCCAAGGGCGGCGCGATTGCTGCCATTGCCCAGGCGCGCCCCATCCCGGTTCGGTATATCGGCGTCGGCGAGAGCGTCGATGATCTGCAGCCGTTCAACGCCCATGAATTCGTCGAAGCCGTTTTCACCGTTTGATACCGCCCCACACATGATCAGTTTTAGCCAAGTCACCAAGCGCTACCCCGGCGGGCATGAAGCCCTGTCCAGCGTCAACCTCACGATTGAGCAGGGCGAACTGGTGTTCCTGATCGGGCACTCCGGCGCAGGCAAAAGCACGCTGCTGAAACTCATCGCCGCGATCGAACGGCCCACCAGTGGCGCGCTGACGGTCAGCGGCCAGAACATCAGCCGCCTGTCCCATCGGGCGGTACCCTACCTGCGGCGCAACATCGGCCTGGTGTTCCAGGATCACAAGCTGCTGTTCGATCGCAACGTGATCGAAAACGTCGTTCTGCCACTCGACATCGCCGGCTTCGACCGCCGCGAGGCGCTCAAGCGTGCCCGTGCCGTGATCGACAAGGTCGGTCTGCTCAACCGCGAAAAAGCCAACCCCATCAGTCTGTCGGGCGGCGAACAGCAACGCCTGTGCATCGCCCGCGCGCTGGTCAGCCGCCCGGCCCTGTTGCTGGCCGACGAACCCACCGGCAACCTCGACGCCGGCTACGCCGCTGACATCATGGCGATGTTCCGTGACTTCCACCAGGTCGGCACCACGCTGGTCATCGCCACCCACGACGACCGCGCGATCACGGCATTGGGGGGCCGCATCTTGCGGCTGGAGCACGGCAAGGTGGAAGAGGTGACCGCATGATCAGCTGGATGCGTCACCAGAAGCACGCTCTCACTTCCGCGCTACGCCGCCTGCGTGCACAGCCAGTTGCCACCCTGCTCACCGCCTTGGCCATGGGCGTGGCCATCAGCCTGCCCAGCGGCCTGTACCTGATGCTGGACAACCTTAACCGCCTGGCCGGCGATCTGCCCGCACAGCCGGAAATCAGCTTGTTTCTCGATGCCGGGATTTCGCCCGCTCAAAACCAGGCCATCGCCGCACGCCTTAAGCAGCCTGACATCGCACAGGCCCGCCACGTCCCCAAGGATGAAGCACTCGCTGCGCTGAGTTCGGCACAGGATTTGTCTGACATCACCGCCGGTTTGACAGAAAACCCGCTGCCGGACGCCTGGGTAGTCCGACCCAAAGCACATACACGCGAAGAGTTGACGCGAATTTCAGAGATTCTGGAGAAACTGCCAGGGGTCGCCGAGACCCACCTCGACAGCCAGTGGGCTGAGCGCCTGCAGGCCGCGCTCGGCATCGGCCGCACCGGCGTCTGGATGCTGGCTGGCCTGTTTGCCATTGCGCTCGTCGCCATTTCCGGCAACGCCATCCGCGCCCAGGTCCTGGTCCGGCGTGACGAAATCCAGGTCAGCCGGCTGATCGGTGCAACCGACCGCTACATACGCCGGCCCTTCATCTATCTGGGCGCGCTGCAAGGCCTCCTGGGCGGACTGGCTGCGGGTGGTGTGCTGGCACTCGCGGGCTGGCAACTGCAGCCCCCCGTCGAACACCTGGCCAATTTGTACGGGTCGGCCTTCCGCCTGCTGCCACCCTCAAGCAGCGAAATCGCCGTCGTACTGGGTCTGACCACCCTGTTTGGCTGGCTTGGCGCCTGGATTTCCGTGACGCGTGCGCTTCGCCAGGTCGAATCCACGCGTTAATTTCAATTTTCGGGAACCCTGCCCGGGCTTAGCACTCTCATGCATCGAGTGCTAAAATAGCTACGAGGGAGATTTGAAACCATGAGTCAGACCATTTCTTTACCGATTCCTGCTGCTTACAGCCTGGATAGCTATATTCAGACTGTTAACCGTTACCCCATGCTCAGTCTGGAAGACGAGCAGCGGCTGGCGCGCGCCTGGCATGACAACGAAGATATCGATGCCGCCCGCCAACTGGTGGTGTCACACCTGCGCGTCGTGGTGAGCGTGGCCCGTCATTATCTTGGCTACGGCCTGCCCCATGCCGATCTGATCCAGGAAGGCAACGTTGGCCTGATGAAGGCAGTGAAGCGTTTCGACCCGGACCGCGGTGTTCGCCTGGTCTCATTTGCGCTGCACTGGGTGCGCGCCGAAATACATGAGTACGTGCTGAAGAACTGGCGCCTGGTCAAAGTGGCCACCACCAAATCGCAGCGCAAGCTGTTTTTCAACCTGCGCAGCCTGAAGCAGTCGCTCAACGCCCTGACCTTGAAAGAGGCCGATACGATGGCACGCGAACTCAATGTCAGCCGCAAGGATGTGCTGGAAATGGAAACCCGTATGTCGGGCCACGATATCTCCATCGACCCGGCGGTGGACGACGGCGAGGAGAGCTACAGCCCGCTGACCTACCTGGCGAGTCCGGACGAAAACCCGGCGCAGTTGCTGGAGCGCGAGCAAACCGAGCGCGTGCGCCACGAAGGCTTGTCAACCGCGCTGGAAAATCTCGATGAGCGTAGCCGCCGCATCATCAAGGCACGTTGGCTGACGGAAGGGGAAGCGGCCACGCTGCATGAACTGGCGGCCGAATATGGCGTGTCAGCCGAGCGCATTCGCCAGATTGAGGCGCGCGCACTGCAAAAGATGCGCGCGGTGATCCCGGCATAATTACTTGAATCCACCCAGCAAAACCCCCCGTGGTCACGGGGCTTATTGCTGGGTGGTGTGCACTCAGAAGAACGAGGCCACAACAACGGAAAGGATGCTGATCCACGACCAGATGACCATTCCAGTCACGA
>JANJUT010000183.1 GCA_024710445.1 Thiobacillus sp. | reverse complement strand
GCGCCCGAGGTACATCACCGCCACGTCGTGCGCCAGATAATCGACCACAGCCAGATTGTGCGTGATGAACAGATAGGCCAGCCCCAGACTGTCCTGCAGATCTTTCAGCAGATTCAGAATCTGTGCCTGCACCGACACATCGAGCGCACTGGTGGGCTCGTCGCAGATCACCAGCCGCGGCGATACCGCCAGTGCCCGTGCAATGGCGATGCGCTGGCGCTGACCACCCGAAAAGGCATGGGGATAGCGCCCGCCTGCGTCTTCCGGCAACCCGACCTGACGCAGTAGTTGCGTCATCGCCTCGCGGCGATCCCTGGCCGCCCCCACGCCCAATGCATCCATGCCTTCAAGCAGGATGTCCGCCACCCGCATGCGTGGGTTGAGCGAACTGAATGGATCCTGGAACACCATCTGCGCCTGCCGCCGCAGCATGGCCACATTATTTTCAAGAATGGTTTCACCGCCCAGTGCGATCGTGCCTGCCGTCGGCTCGATCAGGCGCAGCAGCGCCTTGCCCACGGTGGTTTTGCCGCAGCCCGATTCGCCCACCAGCGCCAGCGTGCGGCCCGCCTGTATCGACAGCGACACCTCATCCACCGCGCGCACATGGCCGACCGTGCGCTGGAAGAAGCCGCGTCGAACCGGGAAATGCACTTTCAGTCCATCAACCTGCAGCAAAGGTTGCGCGGTCTCTTCCGGCTTCGCATGGGCGGTTACCTCACGCTCACTGCGTGCCGGCAACTCGGCTGCGAGATGGCAGCGTACCCGCTGGCCGTTCAGGGTCTGCCAGTCTGGTGATTCCGTGCGGCAACGCGCAATCGCGAACGGACAGCGCGGCGCAAAGCGGCAACCGCGCAGCGCCTGATCGAACCCGGGGACCTGTCCCGGAATCGTGGTCAGCCGTCCACCATCGCCGGGACGCGGCAGCGCCTCGAACAGCATGCGGCTATAGGGATGCTGCGGCGCGGCAAAGAAGGCATCGCGTGCGCCCTCCTCCACCAGTTCACCTGCATACATCACGCCAACCCTGTCGGCGTTCTCGGCCACCACGCCGAGGTCGTGCGTGATCAGCAGCATGCCCATCCGCTGCTCGGCGCGCAGGCGCCGCAGGACATCGAGCACCTGGGCCTGAATGGTCACATCCAGTGCCGTGGTCGGTTCGTCGGCAATCAGCTGTTTCGGCCTGCCTGCCTGCGCATTTGTAATCATCACGCGCTGGCGCTGGCCGCCCGACAGCTCGAACGGATAGGCTTCCAGCCTCCTTACCGCATCCGGCACCCCGACCGAATCCAGCAGGTCACGCGCTGCATCCCACGCCGCCGGCCCTGCAAGCCGCTGATGCAACGTCAGTGCCTCGACAATCTGCGTGCCGACCTTGATGACCGGATTCAGCGCCAGCATCGGCTCCTGGAAAATCATCGCCATGCCACCGCCGCGCACGCTGCGCATGTCGCGCTCAGGCAATGCCAGCACATCCTGCTCGCCCAGATGCACAGAGCCTGCCGCGATATGCCCCCCATCCGGCAGCAGCCGCATCAGCGACAAGGCAGTGATCGACTTGCCGCTGCCGGATTCACCCAGCAACGCATAGGTTTCGCCCGCCGCCACGTAAAACGAAACCCCGTCGACGACCCGCAGGGCATCGGCACCACGGCCAAATTCGGTCACCAGCCTGTCGACGCTGAGCAAGGGTTTCATCGCCGGCCTCCCTGGCGCGGATCGAACGCATCGCGCACGCCGTCGGCAAACAGGTTGGCCGCCAGCACCAGGGTGAACATGAAGGTGAACGCCGCGCCGAGCTGCCACCACACCACCGGCTCGCGGGCGAGTTCGAGGCGCGAGCCGTTGATCATGTTGCCCCAGCTATGCATGCTGGGATCGACCCCGACGCCGACGTAGGACAGCACCGCTTCGGCCAGCACCAGCCCGGAGAAATCGAGCACGATGGCGATCAGAATCAGATGGAACACGTTGGGGAAAATGTGGCGGCTGATGATGCGGCGATGCGATACGCCGAAGGCACGCGCGGCCTCGACGTAATCGAGCGTGCGCAGCTTGAGCGACTCGCCGCGCAGCAACCGCGCCAGCCCGGTCCAGCTGGTCACCCCCATGATGAGGCACAGTGCCAGCAGGCGGATGTCGGCGCGTGCGGCCGCCGTGTCGAACAGGTCAGGATTGGATTCGATGGTCACCTGCACGATCAGCACCGCCGCCGCGATCAGCAGCACGCCCGGGATCGAGTTCAAAACGGTGTAGACATACTGGATCACGTCGTCCACCCAGCCCCGGAAATAGCCCGCCGCGATGCCGAAGCCAATCGCCAGCGGCAACGTGACCAGCGTGGTCAGCGTGCCGATGACCAGGCCGGTGCGGATGCTCTTGAGGCTGATGTAGAGCACATCCTGTCCGACCTTGTCGGTGCCGAACACATGGTAGGCCGAGGCCAGCTGCAGCAGCACGCCGCCCAGCATCAGCAGCACGCTCACGATGAGCACGACCGTCCGTGCCAGCCAGTCGAGCCGGCCCGCGCCACATGCTGCCAGCCATTGTCCAAACGAAGTTTGCGAACCTCGGGCCTGCCATGCAGCCAGCAGACCGAACAGCAACAGACTGGTTGCCAGGCCCTGCGTCAGGCCCGTCAGGCTGCGCTGGATGATATCGGGAACACGTTCCGCCTCCATCTGCAGGTGCGCGCCGCCGTATTTCAGGCGGGGATACTCGCGCACGGTCTCACCATCACGCTGCACAAACTCCTTGGCGTACAACTGCATCGCCAGCGGCCCGGAATAGGTTTTCTCCTGCTGCGTGCGCAGTTCGCCAACCAGCGCGTCGAACACGCTCAATACATCGACCGAATAATGTGGCGCGTCTGCCGGGCTGTCGGGCAGCTTTTCACGGTAATGCAGCGAATCGAGCAAGCCGATCACCACGAACACACTCAGCACCAATGCTGCTCCCATCGCCATGGGTCGCTTGGCAACGGCACGCCACGGCGCCCGCAGGTGTTCCTGTCGGCGAATGAACCAGACCAGCGCCAGCACGCCAGCCAGCAGCACAAAGATCAGCGCATCAGTCCAGAGGATGACTGGAATGAAACTCATTGCAGCCTCACCCTCGGGTCCGCCCACGAGTAGGAAATATCGGTCAGGATCAGGCCGACGATATAGAGGAAGGAGCCGAGAAACACCATGGCACGCACCACCGCAAAATCCTGTGCCTGGATCGCATCGATCGTGTAGCTGCCCAGACCGGGAATACCGAAGAACGACTCGGTGATCAGGCTGCCCATGAACAAGAGCGGCAGCACCACCACCGCACCGGTCAGAATCGGGATCATGCCGTTCTTCAGCACATGGCGGAACAGCACCCGCACTTCGGACAGGCCCTTGGCACGCGCGGTACGCACATAGTCCTTGCCGATTTCCTCAAGGAAAATCGTGCGATACCAGCGCGCGCCGCTGCCAATGCCGGCTACCACTCCAATCAGCACCGGCAGCACGATGAACTGCAGCCCGTCGATGCCACCGGCAAAGCCCGAAATCGGCAACAGGTTCCACAACTTGGCGATGAGATACTGCCCGGCAATGATGTAGAACAGGCCCGAAATCGACAT
>JANJUT010000132.1 GCA_024710445.1 Thiobacillus sp. | reverse complement strand
AGCCCTTCGACAGGGCGAACGATACGCAGTAAATACGCCCAAACCGAACACTTTTGAAACTTGCCCCTTGAATCTTCCGGGATAGCCAGGTCTTAATTTTGTTGAAATTCTGTCGATAAACCTGTTGAAAGCACGACTCCGGCATCATCCCCACGCCGGCGTCCGTGCTGTTTTCCATGCGATGAGCAATTGAACCGGCACGCAGGCTGCAGCGTGGCTGGTGCACCCCCATGAAACAGATTGATTGATGACACAGACCGAACAACTCAAAATCAGTGGGCAATTACCCAGCCCCAAAGGGGTGGCGCTGGCAATTCTTGAACTGACGCAACGTGAAAACGCGACGCTGGGCGAGATCGCACGAGTCGTGCAGACGGATCCAGCCTTGTCCGGTCGACTGATCAAGTTATCCAATACCGCTTCGCATATCTCACGGCCGGTTGTATCGGTTCAGGAAGCCGTCGTGCGCCAGGGCATGTCAGTCGTGCGCCAGCTTGCCCTAGGATTTTCATTGCTCGACCAATACCGCACTGGCGCATGCGAATCGTTCGACTATCAATCGTACTGGTCGCATTCGCTCCTGATGGGACTGACCATGCAGGCACTCGGGGAGCGCGTGAAAGTCGGTGCAACCGACGAGTTGTTTATCTGCGGCCTGCTGGCGCAGATCGGGAAACTGGCCCTGGCAACCGCCTACCCGGCCGAATATCATGCCGTGCAGACGGCCTGGCGCAACGATCCTTCACAAACCCTGGTCAGCCACGAACGCGCCCGTCTGGAAACCGATCATGTCGAGCTTGGCATTGTGATGATGACCGACTGGGGCCTGCCCAAGGTTTTCACCAACCCGCTCAGCCATTACGAAAACCCGGACTCAGCGGGTATCCCGGATGACTCCCGCTCAAACAGCCTGAGCTTGATGTTGTGCCTGGCACACCAGCTGGCTGACCTCGGTCTGGCGGATGCCGATGCCAGGCCCAGGCTCACGCAAAAATGGATGAAGCTGGCCATCGAACTCGACATCCATGCCGACACTGCCGGAAACTTCATCGACCAGGTGATCGCCAGCTGGCAGGACTGGGGCAACTTGCTGAAGATTCCAACGACCATGCTGCCGCAGTTTTCCGAGATCAGCCAGGGCGAAAGCGAAGTGGCTGAAAACGAGTCGCCATTGCGGATCGTGGTGGCCGACGGCAATGCCCTCACCCGCAGACAAACCATGGCCCTGCTGGTCGAAGACAGCGGCCACATCGTATATCCCGCCGACAACGGCACCACTGCCCTGGCATTGGCGATGGAAGTGCTGCCGCATGTCATCATCGCGCATTACAACCTGCCGCTCCTGGATGGGACGGAGTTATGCCTGGCGCTACGCGCGACCGACGAAGGCCGCCGCATGCACATCTTGCTGATGGCGGACGAACATGGCGAGGAGCATGTCAATCAGGCGTTCGATGTCGGCGCGGATGGTTTTATCCCCAGCACCATCAGTGTGCAAGGCCTGCGCACCCGGCTCAACGCTGCGCAACGCATGGTGCAACTGCAGGACGCCTGGGAAAAGGATCGCGCGCAATTACGCCAGAATGCGGCCGAACTCGCTGTGGCCAACCGGCGGCTGGCCAACGCGGCCCTGACCGACTTGCTGACCGGGCTTCCCAACCGCCGTTCGGCCATGGATCAACTCGAGCAGGCATGGAACGCTGCAACACGCTCCGGTGCCCCGCTTTCCGTGATGATGATCGATATCGACCATTTCAAGCACATCAACGACACCTATGGTCACGCTACTGGAGATGTCGTGCTGCGTGAAGCAGCCGATGCCCTGCGCGCATCGGCACGCAGGGGCGACAGCGTCTGCCGCGTCGGCGGCGAGGAATTCCTGGTCATCTGCCCCAATACCGACCTCATCGCCGCCATGCTGTCAGCCGAACGGCTGCGCACCACCCTGGAAGCAAAACGGATAACCATCGGACAAGCCGAACAATCCATTACGGTCAGCATAGGCGTAGCCACCCGTGGAACAGAAACCATCGACATCGACGCACTAGTCAGCATCGCGGATCAGGCACTGTATACGGCGAAGGAATCTGGCCGCAACAAGGTGGCATCCAAACAAAAAATGGGGCATTAAAATTCAGCACCGAGAGCACAAAAAACGGGACCCTATAAATGGCCCTGTTTTTTGTCTGTCCCTTCATTGATTCGGCCTGATGAAGTTTGAAGTGATATTGAAAGCCGGCTTGCTCCGGCTGTGTGAGACCGTGCGGGAGGACGAATCAATAAGCATTAAAAACAGCGTTCCTGTGAGGCGGCTCAACGGACAGGCCCACTCAAGACGACGCGAGAAACACTTTACAGGTTCAAACATTACCCGGCCGTCTCGCAAGGAAAGCATTACGCGGCAAAAGTTATAATGCCATCCGCTAATATGCTTCTGGAACTTTTGTGATCGACCTGAACGCCTGCCCGCTCTGGCTTTATCGCCTCCTGCCCTTCCTGCGCTGGTGGCCCAGTGTCAATCAACAAACCTTCAAGCACGATGCCATTGCCGCCCTCACCGGCGCGATGATTGTCCTGCCGCAGGCCGTGGCGTTTGCCACCATCGCCGGCCTGCCGCCAGAATACGGCCTGTACGCGGCAATGGTGCCTGCCATCGTCGGTGCCCTGTGGGGATCGAGCTGGCATCTGGTTTCCGGGCCCACGACCGCAATCTCGATTGTGGTATTTGCTTCAATCAGCCCGCTGGCCGAGCCCGGCAGCGCGCAATTCATCGGACTGACGCTCACGCTCACCCTGTTGGCGGGCCTGATCCAGCTGGCAATGGGGCTGGCCCGGCTGGGTGCGCTGGTCAACTTCATTTCGCATACCGTCATCATCGGCTTCACCGCCGGCGCGGCCATCCTGATCGCCACCAGCCAGATCAAGAATTTCTTCGGCCTGGATATTCCGCGCGGCGCGCATTTCCATGAAGTCCTCATCCAGTTCGGCACCCACATCATGGACACCCAGCCCTGGGTGCTGACCGTTGGTGCCGTCACGCTGGCATCCGGGATGTTTGCCAAACGCTATCTGACCAGGCTGCCCTACATGATCGTCGCCATGGTCGTGGGCGGCGCGGTTGCAGCCCTGCTCAACCATGAATATGGCGCAGAGCAGACAGGGATACGCACAGTCGGCGCCCTGGTCGCCTCGTTTCCACCCCTGTCCATGCCGGACTTTTCGCTGACTGCCATCAAGCAGACGCTATTCCCTGCCATGATCATTGCGATTCTGGCACTGACCGAAGCCGTGGCAATTGCACGCTCGGTCGCGGTCAAATCCGACCAGCGGATTGACAGCAACCAGGAATTCGTCGGCCAGGGGCTGTCCAACATCGCCGGCAGCTTTTTTTCCGGTTATGCCTCAAGTGGCTCGTTCAACCGCAGCGGCGTGAACTACGCATCGGGTGCGAAAACACCCCTGGCCGCGGCCATGTCGGCGGTGTTCCTGCTGTTGATCGTGCTGCTGGTCGCCCCGCTTGCGGCCTATCTGCCGGTGCCGTCGATGGCCGCCATCCTGTTCATCGTGGCATGGAGCCTGATCGATTTCCATCACATCGGCGAAATCATCAAACGCCACAAGCGGGAGCGCATCACACTCGCCATCACCTTTGTCGGCACCCTGATCGACCTGGAAAAAGGCATCTTCCTCGGCATTCTTGTTTCGCTCATGTTCTACCTGTATCGCACCTCGCAGCCATCGATCCGTGAACTGGTGCCTTCCCACGCCAACCGAGACAATCAGCGCCGCAAGTTTGTGCCGATCACCAGCGATGAACCGGCGTGCCCGCAGATGGCCATCCTGAGCGTCGAAGGGTCCATTTTCTTCGGCGCGGTCGAGCATGTGCAGCAGCATTTCCGCAATGCGGATGAGTCCGATCCAAACAAGAAACACCTCATGCTGACAGCCCGCGGCATTGGCTTCATCGATCTGGCGGGTGCCGAGCTACTCGCCAAAGAAGCGGTACGGCGCCGCAAGATCGGAGGCGGACTGTACATTGTGGGCGTGCAACCTGACATGTGTGAAATGCTGAAACGCAGCGGTCAGGTCGACTCGGTGGGCGAGGATCAGATATTCCGTCACAAGGGCGATGCCATCAAGGCCATTTACGCGCGCATGGATAATGAAATCTGCCGGACCTGCACCGCACGCGTGTTCCGCGAATGCCATCCGGCACTACCCGATGGCACCCCGCGCAGCAACTAGGGCCTGTTTACACTAATTTCGCGCCTGCGGCGAGGTCGATTCGGGGATGCAGCCCGCGAAGCGGGACGCGCCGCTGTGCAGGCACAGCAAGCGGGTCGCGACAAAGGGATGCGCCCGAATCGGCCCGCCCCTCCGGGTTGTTGCGGGAAAGCGCGTCTGCGGCGTTGTGCCGCTTGGCAAGGGACAACCCTTGCCAGCGCGGCACGCCTTGCATCCATCGCTTTCTCGCGACACCGCAGGGGTGAAATTAGTGTAAACTGGCCCTAGGGTGTGTTGAATACCCGACGCCACTCCCAGGGGGGT
>JANJUT010000042.1 GCA_024710445.1 Thiobacillus sp. | reverse complement strand
GATTGTCGGCCTGGCATATGACACCTTGTTCAAGAGTTTGTGCGGAACAGGGAAGTTGTCACGTGAGCAAGAAAACACGACCGTCGCTCCGTTCGCGTTCGTCTCGGCCTTGGCGGGCATTCTGCTGGCATTGGAATTGGTTCGGCGCCACACCCAAGGCAAACACGATCAGACGTTTAATTTCTGGAAGGTTAGTCCTTGGCACACGCCATTTGCGCGGAACCGAAGGCTTCGCCATAGTGAACCAAGCTGCGCACTCTGTGGCAATCCAATGGCAAAAGCAGTCTTGAGGGACCTCTGGGGCAGTCACCAGTAGAGGCCGACCGCTTTGGTTCGGGCGGTCCCACACCGTTTTGGTAAGTGATCGCCCGCACTAGTATCAGATCGGAGTCAGCATTCGCAGTTCATTTGTAGTCATTCACTGTTCCTAATGTCACCGGCCGCTTCGGCCGAGGTGCGGCCGGTCTGAATGACTGGAACGAGCGTCTGCTTTAAAGCGGTGAGGCTTTACGTCAACCAGAGGTCTACCCAAGCATTTCCTTCAGCGCGGCCAGCCGGTTGCTGCCGCTGGTCTTGGCTTCAGCTGTTGTCGGTTTGTCCGGCATGCGCACATCATCACCGAGTTCGTCGATAAAGCGCGACGGGTCGCAGGCGACGGATTCGCGGGCGCGCTTGCGGCGGGAACAGTAGGACAGGGTGAGCGACTTCTTGGCGCGGGTGATGCCGACGTACATCAGGCGGCGTTCTTCTTCGAGCCGGCCTTCATCGACCGCATCGCGGTGCGGCAGGATGTTTTCCTCGATGCCAACCAGGAATACGTGACCAAACTCCAGACCCTTGGCGGCGTGCAGGGTGGACAGCCGGACGGCGTCGGGCTCTTCTTCCTCACGGCCTTCGAGCAGGGTGATGAGCGCGATGGTTTGCGTCAGTTGCAACAGGTTCTTGTCGTCTTCCTCGCCTTTCTTGGCGATCCAGGCGGTGAACTCCATCACGTTGTTCCACTTGCTCTGTGCGGCGCGTGCTTCGTCCTGATCGAAAATATAGATTTCATAATCGATTGATTTCAGCAGGTCGTTCAACACTTCGCCCGCCGGTTCGCGGGTGACGCGTGCCTCGAACCGATTGATGAAGTTGCAGAACTCAAGCAGGGGTGCGAGCTGGCGTTCGCCGATCTGTGCGGCCGCTGCGGCAGAGAAGGTGGCTTCGAACAGGCTGACATGCAGCGTGGCAGCCACCTGCCCCAGCTTCTCCAGCGTGGCGGCACCGATGCCACGTTTGGGCGTGGTCACCGCGCGGATGAAGGCGGGGTCGTCGTCGCTGTTGGCGATCAGGCGCAGGTAAGCGATCAGGTCCTTGATTTCGGCGCGGTCGAAAAACGATTGGCCGCCCGAGAGCTGATAGGGCACTTTCTCGTTGCGCAGCGCCTGTTCGAATACACGTGCCTGATAGTTGCCGCGATACAGGATGGCGTAGTCGCGCCATTCAGTACGATGCTGGAATTTGTGTGACAGCAGCCGCATCACCACCGATTCGGCTTCGTGCTCGTCGTCCTTGGTGGGCATCACCTGGATTGCATCGCCGTGGCCGAGGTCGCTCCACAGGCGCTTTTCGAACAGCTTGGGGTTGTTGGCAATCAGGCTGTTGGCCGCCTTGAGGATGCGCACGGTCGAGCGGTAGTTCTGCTCGAGCTTGACCACATGCAGATGCGGATAGTCCTCACGCAGCTGCTTCAGGTTGTCGGCCGAGGCGCCGCGCCAGCCGTAGATGGCCTGGTCGTCATCGCCCACCGCAGTGAACGCTGCGCGCACACCGGTCAGCTTTTGCAGCAGGCGGTACTGCGCCACGTTGGTGTCCTGGTATTCGTCGACCAGGATGTGGCGCAGGCGGTTCTGCCATTTCTCGCGCAGCTCGGCATGCGTGTCCAGCAGTTCGGCCGGCAGGCGGATCAGGTCGTCGAAATCAACCGCCTGGTAGGCGCGCAGGGTGGCATCGTAGCGGTCGTAGATTTTTGCATAGACGCGCGCGTTGTCGTCCTCGGCGGTTTGCAGGGCGAGCGCGGGCGATTTCAGTTCATTTTTCCACAGCGAAATGCGCGACACCGCACGGCGGATTTCCTGCTTGTCGGTGGTCTTGATGATTTCCGACACGATGCCGGCGGCATCGGCCGAATCGAGAATCGAAAACGCCGGCTTCAGCCCGGCGAACTTGGCGTCCTCGCGCAGCATCCTCAGGCCCATCGAGTGAAAGGTGGTGACGATCAGGCCCTTCGTGTTCACATCCTTGGTCAGCTTGGACGCGCGCTCCTGCATCTCGCGCGCCGCCTTGTTGGTGAAGGTGATGGCAGCAATCGAACCGGGCTTGTAGCCGCATTCGCCGATCAGGTAGGCGATCTTGTGGGTGATGACGCGCGTCTTGCCGGAGCCGGCGCCGGCCAGCACCAGCAAGGGGCCGTCGAGGTACTTCGCCGCTTCGCGCTGGGGAGGGTTGAGCTTGGACAACATGAGCGGCGGATTTTAACACTGCCATGGCAGTGATTGGCAGGGCCAGGAATAATGCGTATTGTTCCGTCTGCCGTCGTCTGAGCGGTAATAATCATAATCAAGGGGGTAGTAGAAAATGAAAAAATTTATTGCGCTGGCCATAGCCGTGGCAGTGCTGAATTCAGGCTGTGCGTCCATTGTGAATGGGCAAAACCAGAGCTTGTCTGTACAGGCCCGTAGTAAAGGTGATCAGGTTGTGGATGCCAATTGCAAGCTCAGTAATGACAAGGGCGTGTGGTATCTCAAAACACCTGGCTCCACCACAGTGCGGCGTAGCTATGAAAATTTGGCGGTGTTGTGCGAAAAGCCCGGGCTGGAAGCGGGTTTGACCAGTGCCAAATCGTCAACCAAGGCGATGGCGTTCGGTAATATTCTTTTTGGCGGACTGATCGGAGTGGGTGTCGATACGATGTCCGGTGCGGCTTACGACTATCCGGACATGATCGTGGTGGACATGGGCGTGAATCAGGTGTTCACGCCAGTGGTGGTTGCCCCTGTTACGGAAATCCAAGTCAGCAATTAAATAGACTGATCAAACAATAAAACTTGCGGAGTCTCATCAACTTTTTTATTCAGGGAGTTTGGAGATGCAATACCCATTACTTGGGACATTGATGGCTGCTGTGGCTTTATCTGGTTGCGCGCTTGGCGTGCCTAGCTACAGTCCTCGTTATGAAGTAATCGATCAACTTAAAACAAAGCCTATTAGCAAACTTGCAGTAGGTGATTTTCAACCTGTCGACCCCAAGGCTGATGTAAACCACATCACGCTACGAGGCTCGCCGCTGTCACCCGAAAACGGCACATTTTCGGATTACCTTGAAAATGCCCTGCGCACCGATCTCACTGAGATTGGTGTTTACGACCCGGCCGCAGGCACCCGACTGGATGCGACCCTGCTGAAGAACGATATTGATGTTTCCGGATTCAGTACGGGTACCGGCATACTGGAAGTGCGTTTGAGTGTGAGCAAGCAATCGAAAATCACGTTTGAAAAAACCTATACAGCCAACACGCAGTTCGATTCATCATTTGTTGGTGCGGTGGCGATCCCCAAAGGCCAGGCTGAATACCCTAATCTCGTCCGTACTCTGTTGCAGCAGGTTTATCTCGATGCAGCCTTTATTGAGGCGGTGAAAAAACCATGAATACCAAAATGCATTCTTTGAGAACCACACAATTTCTACCCGCGTTGCTGACTTCGTTGCTGTTGCTGGGTGGATGTTCGCATCAAATTGCGATTGGCCCGCTGGACACCCCAAAGCGTGTTGAGACAAGTTTGAACGCCAAAAAATCGGCTTACGTCATGACCGACATTGACCGGGCAAAACAGGTTCACTCTGAAGGGGGCGGCGGAGACAAGGTCAACTATTTTCCGTACCGGGATTTGGAAAAGTCGATTCGCGATGCAATGCGTGCCGTATATTCTGACGTGATCGTGGTCAAATCAGCCTCAGACATCGAGACGATCAAGGCCAGCAATGTGTCGTTTATTTTTACGCCGGATATCGTTACGACTTCCAGTTCAAGCTCGCTGCTGACCTGGCCACCCACGCAGTTCACGATTACGTTGTCATGCGTGGTGGTGGATGCAAACGGTATGGAAGTGACGCGTTTCAAAGTGAGCGGCGAAGGCAAGGCAGAGTTCTCGGAGTTCAAGAATGACTTTGGGCTTGCAGGTCGGCGCGCGGCAACAGATGTATCGGAAAAGCTTAAGCAGGCCATTCAGGCCAATGCATTGCTGAACTGATGGTGTCCCGATAAAACCCCTGCCTGCATGTAACAGGCAGGGGTTTTTTATGCGCGAGTTAGCTGGACGTGCCGAATTCGCGGTTCAGATACGCGTTGATGGCATCCGATTCGTATAGCCAGCTCTGCTTGCCTTCGTCATCGGTGATCAGCAGGCAGGGCACCTGCGGCTTGCCGCCGCCCGCCACTAGTGCCGCCCGATGGATTTCGTTGTTCTTGGCGTCGCGCAGCTCGATGTTGAGCGACAGCCGCTTCATGACACGGCGGCTCTTCAGGCAGAACGGGCAGGTGGGGAAGTGGTACAGCGCCAGTTTGCGCGTGCGTGCGTCAACGGCACGCTGCTCGGCTTCGGGGCGTACGATGCCCTTGGGTTGTGTGAGCCAGTTTCCCAGCAGCAGAAACGGGCCGAGGATGAGGCGCAGGGTTTTGAAAAACAGGCGAATAACGGGTTTCATGAAAGCGGTGACACGTGGAGTTCAGGCGGGGGCGTTATGATGCGGGGGACGCAAAGCACACGACGAAACCGTATTTTATATGCCGACCTATGCCATTGGCGACCTTCAAGGCTGCCATGATTCTCTTCTGCACCTGCTGGATAAACTCGAATTCGACGCGAAGGCCGACCGGCTGCTGTTTGTAGGTGATCTGGTCAATCGTGGCCCCGATTCGCTGGCGGTGTTGCGGTTCATCAAAAACCTGGGCGATGCCGCCATCAGCGTGCTCGGCAACCATGATTTGCATCTGCTGGCGCTGGCCGAAGGCTTTGGCCGCGTCCACAAGGGTGACACGCTCGATGCGGTTCTGGCCGCGCCCGACCGCGATGAATTGCTGCACTGGCTGCGCCAGCAGAAGCTGGCCTGGTCCGAGGGGGATTACTTGATGGTGCATGCGGGGGTGCTGCCCGGCTGGACCGTGGAAGACACGATGCAGCGGGCAGCGGAAGCCGAGTCGGTATTGTGCGGTCCCGCTTACCGGGATTTCTTCGCGCAGATGTACGGCAATGTGCCGGTCGCCTGGGATGACGCCCTGCATGGGATCGAGCGCCTGCGCATGATCGTCAACACCTTTACCCGGCTGCGTTACTGTTCAGCCGTGGGCGAGATGGATTTCCACCACAAGGGTGCGCCCGGCACGCAACCGGCCGGATGGCTGCCGTGGTTCGAGGTGCCGGGGCGCAAGAGCGCCGAGGCCACGATCATCATCGGCCATTGGTCGACGCTGGGGCTTATCAACCGACCGGATCTGATTGCGCTGGATACCGGTTGTCTGTGGGGCAAGACCTTGACCGCGGTCAGGCTGGAGGATCGGCAGGTGTTTGCGGTGCAGTGCCCGCAGGCATCGCGCCCGAAATCCCGGTAAGCCCCAAAAGCCTGGCCGTGGCCGCCTCGGCCTGAATGGCCAGATCGCGCCGGTGGCCATTGGGCAGTATCGGTTCGCCAAAATGGAGTTCGGCAATGAAGCCGGGCTCGCCGACGATTTGCTTCAGACTCTGCCACATGTTGATCTGGTCGATGTATGCGGGCGCCGCGCTGTATTCGCCTGCCAGGGTGCGGTAGCGCAGGGCGGCCGGCACGATGGGGCAGTTCAGTTCGACAGCCGGTTGCAGCAGTGAAGGCAAGAAGCGTCGCAGTCCGAGCCCGTCGCTGGTGGTGCCTTCGGGGAACACCGCTACCCAGGCGCCGCCTTGCATCAGCGCGCGCATGTCGGCATTGACGCGCGCGGTGTCGGCCCGGCGCTCGCGTTCGATAAACAGGGTGCCGGTCTTGCGGGCCAGCCAGCCGGCGATCGGCCAGTCCCGCACTTCGGCCTTGGAAACAAAGTGCACGTGCCGGGCGGCGTAAATCAGATAGATATCCAGCCACGATACGTGATTGCATACCAGCAGTGCGCCGCCTGGCAGATCGGGTGGCGTCGTGGTTCGGGTACGCACGCCCAGCACTTTGAGCAGACCTTGCGACCAGAGCATGATGATACGGTCGCGTTGAGCCGGGCGGAGGAGGGGGAAAACCACACCTGCCAGCGTCACGCCCAGGACGAGATGCAGCATCAACAGGCTGATGCGGATGAGACGGCGGAGGAAGGCGGGTAAAGGGGCGAGGCTCACATGCGCATTGTAAGGCGCTTCCTGCATGCGCCCGAAGGGGATTGACGGACAGGGTGAGGCGATGAAATGCGGCAAGCCGGGAACGTTTGCCTTTATGCGATGAAACGGCGGGCAAAGCTGCGGTTGAGTTGCGCCATCGGCAACAGCATCAGCAGGTCGGCGGTGTTGAAATCAGGGTCCCAGGCCGGTTCGCCGCATACCATCGCGCCGAGACGGGTATAGCCCTTGATCAGGGGCGGCAGCGCGGCGGTCTGCCCATCATCGAGCGATTCGACCGGCAGGCGGGTGCGCGGGGTGACGCGCCATTCGACTGGCGCCAGGGCGCGTTCGGCCAATTGACGATAGACGCTGGCGGCGATGTGGCCACCGTCGGCCATGCCGATGCTGGCGCATCCGACCGCGTATTCATATCCATAGCGTGTCATGTAGTCGGCCAGCCCCATCCACAGCCGCGCGATGACCGTGCCGCTGCGGTGCGCCGGATGCACGCATGATCGCCCCAGTTCGGCCATGCGTGGCCGCAGGAAGTTGAGCCGGGACAGGTCGAATTCTTCTTCGGAATAATAGCTGCCGATGCGCTGGGCGGCCTCGGGCGGGAGAATACGGTAGGTGCCGACGACTTTGCCGTTGGTGAGTTCACGCACCAGCAGGTGATCGCAATAGGGGTCGAAGCGGTCGATGTCATGCCCGGGCAGCACGGTCGACAGGCGCGCCCCCATTTCTTCGGAAAATACCTTGTAACGCAAACGCTGCGCTTCGCGGATTTCGCCATCGTCCACCGCCAGTGACAGGTGGTAACGGCTGCCGGAAGCCGGGTGGATATTGCTGCGGACGTCGAGCATGGGCGTTCCTTCATGGAAAGCGCCCAGCTTAGAGAGACTCCTTTAACGCCGTGTGACGTTCAGGTTGCGGAATGATGAAGCTGCCCCGCGCGGTCGCCTGTTCAGTGCGATACGCGCGTGGTGCCGCCGCCCGATAGCACGCGCACACGATCGCCGACCTGGAATGTCTCGTCAGCGGACTGGGTAATGGCGATCAGTCGGCCCGAATCCAGCTTGACGGTGATTTCCACGCCCTTGTTACGGGTAACGCCCTCTTCTATCGCTGCCCCACCCAGGCCGCCCAGGACGGCCCCTACCGCTGCGCCAACCACGCTGCCTTTGCCGCTGCCGACCGTGCTGCCGGCGACGCCGCCGACAACGGCGCCGGCACCTGCGCCGATTGGCGTCTTGGTGCCTTCGATGTTGACCTCGCGCACCGATTCGACGATCCCCATCTGCACTTCCTGTACGGTGCGGGTCTGGGCGCGACTGTAGTCCTTGCCGCCGGTGCCGCTGGCGCAGCCGGTGAGCGAAACAATTGCTGCCACGAGCATGGTAGAGGTTAAAACGCCGAGCGAGGTCTTCATGGTGATGTACCTACGGTTGTGATTTTCGCAATATAGGCAAAGAGTGCATCGTCCGGTTTTAGTTGCACCCCGGGCGAAATCTAAAGTGTCTTGCCAAACGTGGTCTTGAACAGTCCGGCGATGGCGTCACGGCTGGGCGTGTGGTTCTGCCCGCCGCGATGCTCGATCTTGATCGAGCCCATCAGGCTGGCCAGCTGGCCGGTGGTTTCCCAGTCCCAGCCATGGGCAATGCCGTAGAGCAGGCCGGCGCGGAACGCGTCGCCGCATCCGGTGGGGTCGACCACGGCCTTGGCCGGAACGACGGGAATGTCGATCTGGCGGCCATCGACATAAAAGCGCGAACCTTCCTCGCCGCGTGTGACCACCAGGCATTTCACCCGGGCCGCGAGCGCGTCGAGCGACAGTTCGGTGCGGGCCTGCAGCAGCTCGGCTTCGTAGTCGTTGAGGGTGACGTAATCCGCGAGTTCGACCATTTCCAGCAGTTCGCTGCCGGAAAACAGCGGCATGCCCTGGCCGGGATCGAATACGAACGGGGTGCCGGCCGCGTGGAACTGGCGGCAGTGGCTGAGCATGCCGTCGCGGCCGTCGGGCGAGACGATGCCCAGGCCGATGTCTCGCGCCTGTGACGCATCGTTTTCGTGCGAGAAGAACATCGCGCCGGGGTGGAAAGCCGTGATCTGGTTGTCGGCCAGATCGGTGGTGATGAAGGCCTGCGCGGTGTAGCTGCCCGGCATGGTGCGGATTGCCTCGCGCGAGATGCCGAGCGCGTCGAGCCGGTCGGCGTAGAGGCTGAAGTCTTCGCCGACGGTTGCCATGATGACGGGCTCGCCGCCCAGCAGTTTCAGGTTGTAGGCGATGTTGCCTGCGCAGCCGCCAAACTCGCGGCGCATTTCCGGAACCAGAAATGACACGTTCAGCATGTGGATCTTGTCGGGCAGGATGTGGTGCTTGAAATGATCCTGAAACACCATGATGGAGTCGAAGGCGAGGGAACCGCAGATGAGTGTACGCATGGGAGGATGAAATGATGAGGACAGCCTGAATTATACGCAGGCTGGCTCTGGCCCTTTCCGCTGCCCTTCAGCCATCGTTGATGGGGGCGATGTAGCGTGAGCGTTGGTCAGGCCGCGAGTGAGTCCTGGTCGGCTATGGTGCGCAGCATCAGGATGTCGCGATAGACATGCGGTTCAAAGCCGATACGTGTGCCGCCGCGCTTGTCGTAGATCAGTTCATCGAAGAAGGCGCTGGCGTCCGGTGTTTTCCATACCCTGACCAGTTCTTCCAGCAGCAGTGGATAGGCTTCGAGCCCAACGCCTTCCTCGCTGTTGTTCAAAGTGCCCTGACTTGAGAGGTTGACGTTGAAATAGCGGCGGCACTCGGCACTGGCAGCCGCGTAACCAGCGGTATCGCCTTCGCGCTGGAGCAGGTCGAGCAGCAACAGCCAGGGAACAGGCGATTCGTCGGGTGCGACCCGCAGGTGTTCCTGCAGCAGGTGCACGGCGAGTTCGCCATGACCATGCGCCATGTATACCTCGGCCTGGTCAAGAATGTCGTCCTTGACTTCGGTGCTTGCGGCTTCGAGCGGGGCCATTTCGGGCGGCTGTTGTGGCTTGGGCGCGGCGACAGCGGGTGGCTGCGAGGCCTGATGCAAGGGCGGCATGGCATCGGGCGGCGTCCAGGCGGTGTCGTCCATCATCACGATCGGGCTGCGCCTGCGGCTGCGCAGGCGCAGCCCGGCCACGATCAGCCCAGCTCCCGCGAGCAGGCCAACGGCGAGCAGGTACAGCGGCCATTGCGCAGGCTGTTTGGCGGCAGGGGCTGAGGTTCTTGGAGCGGTGACTGCGTGTTGAGCTTCGAGTTCGAGATTGCGCTGCTGCAAGGTGGCCAGTTGGGTTTCCAGATGCGCAAGCTTGCGGGTGAGTGCCGTGTTCTCATCCGACATTTCGGTTGCGGTGAGCGGTTCCGGGCGTGGCAGCGTCAAGTCTGGAAGCGTGGTGTCGAGACGAAGGGCGAGGGCCGCATGCACGGCGCTACCGTGTTTTCCGGATAGCACCAGGCGTGGAGCGTCGCTGGATGATGCGTTGGCCGACACGCGCGGTGCGGTCGATTGCGAAGCCGATGTTGCCAGTCGGGGAGAGGCGGCACGGGCCCGTTGGGCGCTGCGTGAGTTTTTTCGGGTGGCACGTGGTTTCGGCGTGGCGGCAGATGCCGCAGGCATGGCCTCGGCAACCGGCTCGTTGCGGCTGATCGTTGCCGTTTCCAGTTGTGAGGGGGGGTCCAGCAGAATGACGTAGTCACGTTTCAAGCGTGCCTCGCAATCAGATACCAGCACAAACTGTGCGATCGGATCGTTGATGGCCTGAGGCGTACGGATATGGAGCACGGCGTGACTGCCGGATTGTTCGATACTTAGCTTGGTGCGGACCAGCGGTGCAATGGCAGCAGTGCTGGACTCCAGACTGAAACAATCGGCCGTGGTATTGGGTGTGGTGCCGACGAGTGCGACCGTGGCGTGGAGCGGTTGTCCCAGATACGAGCGCACCTTGAGTTCGCCCAGTCCGAGTGCAGCGGCGGAACCAAAATGGAACAGACTTAACAGGAGACAGGCAGTTTTTATTTTCACGTGGCCACTATTGTAAGAAATACTCCATGTATTCCGGCTATTTAGAGCTGAAACTTAAGTTGGCCGCGCAATAGTGGCATGGTTTTTGGTTTTAGTCAGCACATGAGCACCAGCCCCCAGGTGACGATGACATTGATGAGTGCAAGCATGACCGCCGCACTGCCCATGTCCTTGGCACGTTTGATCAGGAGATGGTGGTCCAGCGAAATGCGGTCAACTGCTGCCTCGACTGCGGAATTCAATAGTTCGACAATCAGGACGCCCAGCACCGCTGCGATCATCAGGGCACGCTCGATTCCGGTCTCGCCCAGATAAACCGCCAGTGGGACCAGCAGCAGCGCCAGAAACAGTTCCTGGCGGAAGGCGTCTTCGTGCTTGAACGCAGCAGCGAGACCCGCCCACGAATAGCCCGCTGCATTCAGCACACGTCGCAGGCCGGTCTTGCCCTTGAACGGGCTGGCAGGTTCGCTCATGCCGCCGGTTTGTAGGTCAGGTCGAGTTCGCGCGCGGCCTTGACGTCGTCCAGACGCCGCACCGGCAGGCTGTAGGGCGCGCCTTTCACCAGCGCGGCGCTGGTTTCGGCTTCGTGCTTGATGGCCTTCATCGCCTCGATGAAGCCGTCCAGCGTTTCGCGGCTTTCGGTTTCGGTGGGCTCGATCAGCAGGCATTCCGGTACCAGCAGCGGGAAATAGGTGGTTGGGGCGTGATAACCGTAGTCGAGCAGACGCTTGGCGAAGTCCATTGCCGTGACGCCGGTGGTTTCCTTCAGCCGTTTCAGCGTGACGATGAACTCGTGGCTGGCGCGGCGCGTGGGGTACGCGAGTTCGAAACCGGCTTCGCGCAGCCTGACCATCAGGTAGTTGGCGTTGAGCGTGGCGTATTCGGCGACGCGGTGCATGCCATCGCGGCCCAGCAGCAGGGCATAAATGTACGCCCGCATCAGCACGCCTGCATTGCCCATGTTGGCAGCCATGCGGCCGATCGATTGCGGCAGGTCGGCCTCGGTTGCCAGGCGGTAAGCGCCGTTTTCGTTCAGCACCAGCGGAATCGGCATGAAGGGCAGCAGGCGCTTCGATACGCCGACCGGCCCCGCGCCCGGTCCGCCGCCGCCGTGCGGGGTGGAAAAGGTCTTGTGCAGGTTCATGTGGATGACGTCGAAGCCCATGTCGCCCGGGCGCACCTTGCCCAGAATCGCGTTGAGGTTGGCGCCGTCGTAGTAGGACAGGCCGCCGGCATCGTGGACGATCTTCTGGATCTCGGAAATGGTCTTCTCGAACACGCCGAGCGTCGACGGATTGGTCAGCATCAGGCCTGCGGTCTGCGGGCCGACGGCTGCTTTCAGCGCGTCGATGTTGACGCTGCCGGTCGCATCGGTGGGAATTTCCCTGACCGTGTAGCCGCACATGGTGGCGGTGGCCGGGTTGGTGCCGTGCGCCGCATCCGGCACGATGATCTCGCGCCGTGCGCTGTCGCCGCGTGCATCGTGGTAGGCGCGGATCATCGCCACTCCGGCGAATTCACCGTGCGCGCCCGCCATCGGCGCCATCGATACGCCGGCCATGCCGGTCACGTCCTTCAGCATTTCCTGCAGTTCGAACATGCTGGCGAGGAAGCCTTGGCCGGTGTCGTCCGGACTGGCCGGGTGGCGTGCCAGAAATTGCGGCAGCATCGCCAGCGAATTGCACGCGCGCGGGTTGTATTTCATCGTGCACGAACCGAGCGGATAGAACTGCGTGTCGATCGAGAAATTTTTCTGGCTCAAGCGTGTGTAGTGACGAACCACGTCGAGTTCGGATACCTCGGGCAGGGCCGGTGCATCCTTGCGCCGCAAGCAGGCGGGCAGGTCGTCGAGGTTGCCGCCTGTGGCGGGCATTTGGGCGGCAGCGGTGCGGCCGGGACGGGAGTGGTCGAATATCAGCATGGTTAAAACCTTGTTATCCGCGAAGGACGCGAAGGGACGCCAGGAAAACCGCAGATCAATTCCCCTGCTTTTTGGGTTTTCCTTGGTGCCTCTTCGCGTGCTTCGCGGATGAAAAAAATCACTTCAAAGCAGCCAGCGCGGTGTCGTAGTTCGGCTCCTGTTTGATCTCGGGTACCAGCTCCGAGTACAGCACCTTGTTGTTCTCGTCGAGCACGATCACCGCGCGTGCGGTGACGCCGCAGAGCGGACCGCTGGTGATGGCCACGCCATAGTT
>JANJUT010000083.1 GCA_024710445.1 Thiobacillus sp. | reverse complement strand
CGCGCAGCGAACATCGGGATGTCGATGCGTTGAAATCGCTGCCCATCGGCAGCTTCAACGGCCAGAGCGTGACGCTGGGGCAAATTGCCCGCTTCAGGCCGGTATTCGAAGACGGGGTGATCTGGCGCCGTGACCGCCTGCCGACCATTGCCGTGCGCGGCGACCCCGTGGGGAAAATCCAGCCCGATACCATCATCGCCGCCATTGCCCCGCAGGTGGCACAGTTCAAGGCGCAGTTGCCGCCGGGCTTCCGGCTGGAAGTCGGCGGGCCGGTGGAAAGCAGTGCCAAGGCCAATGCCGCCATCGCCGCCTCGTGGCCGTTGATCGTGATCACCACCTTGACCTTGCTGATGCTGCAACTTGGCAGTTTCTCGCGGTCGCTGCTGGTGGTGCTGACCGCGCCGCTCGGCATCATCGGCGTGGCGATCGCCTTGCTGGTGAGCGGCCAGCCGATGGGATTTGTCGCGCTGCTGGGCATTATTTCGCTGTCCGGCATGATCATGCGCAACTCGGTGATTCTGGTCGATCAGATCCAGCAGGACATCGCGCGCGGCCTGTCGCAGTGGAATGCAATCATCGAATCGACCGTGCGCCGGATGCGCCCGATCAGCCTCACCGCCGCCGCCGCCGCACTGGCCATGATCCCGCTGTCGCGCTCGATCTTCTGGGGGCCGATGGCCTTCGCTGTCATGGGTGGGCTGGTCGCGGCCACCTTTCTCACGCTGTTTTTCTTGCCAGCCTTGTATGCTGCGTGGTTCCGGGTGAAGCCCGAATAGCCCGGGACTGAATCAGGGAGAACCGATGAAGCACACTGACATACGCATTTCACCCGGTACCCGGGTCAGGCTGCCGGATTGGGATGCCGACGACCGTTCCATCATCGGCAAGAAGAAAAATGATGCGCATGAGCGTCTGGACGAATATCGCGTTCGGCTGGAAACCTTGCAGGAACTGCTGTATGCAGAAGGCAGGAACAAGCTTCTGGTTGTGTTGCAGGCGATGGATACGGCGGGCAAGGATTCCACCATTCGCCATGTATTTCAGCAAGTCGATCCGCTGGGCGTCAAGGTGACGAGTTTCAAGGCGCCGACGCACTACGAACTGGCGCGTGACTATTTGTGGCGGGTGCATCACCACGTGCCGGGAAAAGGCGAAATCGCCATTTTCAATCGCTCGCATTACGAGGATGTGCTGATCACGCGGGTGAATGGCTGGATCGATGGCGCCGAATGCAAACGGCGTTATCGCCAGATCAATGACTTCGAGAAGATGCTCGTTGAAACCGGCACCACGATCCTCAAGCTGTATCTGCACATTTCCAGGGACGAGCAGAAAAAACGCCTGGAAGCGCGTCGCGATACGCCGGAAAAGCAGTGGAAGTTCCTGCCGAGTGATCTTGAAGTGCGTGCGCAGTGGGATGACTACATGCAGGCGTACGAAGCCGCGATGTCAGCCACCAGCACGGCCCATGCGCCTTGGCATGTCATTCCCGCCAACAGCAAGCTGGCACGCAACCTGACAGTGTCCGGTCTGTTGATCGAAACACTGGAAAAACTGGATATGCGTTATCCCCCACCGGTTGCAGGCGTCACCGACATCGAGGTGATCTGAGTCTTATTTGACCAGGGTGAGGTGAGCCGTGCGCGGTGCAGGCTGGATGCCGGTGAACGCTTTCCAGTGCGGAAAGGCTTCCGGGCGGTGGACGTGATATCCCTGCAGATAATCCACGCCGATCTCGGCCAGCTGCTCGGCCATCGCGGCATCCTCCACCTGTTCGGCCACCGAATGCATGCCAAAATCGCGTGCCAGCTGGGCAATGGAGCGCACGATGGCCAGGTCACGGCGGTCACTCAGCATGCCGCGTACAAAGGCGCCATCGATTTTGAGGAAATCGGCTTGCAGGTGCTTGAGATAGAAGAACGAGGACGCATCGCGTCCGAAATCGTCCAGCGCGACCTGGCAGCCGCGCCCATGCAGGCCGTGAATCAGGCGCTGGGCATCTTCCAGGTTCACGACGGCGGCGGTTTCCGTGATCTCGAATCCCAGGCGCGAGCCTGCCACACCATAGTGCTCGAGCAAGTGGCAGATGAGTCCGAAGAAAGCTTCGTCTGCCACCGTCTTGCCTGACAGGTTGATGAAGTACACCGCGTTATCGTTGGGCTGCGCCGCCAGATAGGCAATCACGGCCTCCAGCATCCAGCGGTCGAGTATGGGCGCCTGGCCGTAGCGTTCGAGCGCAGGCAGCAACTTGGCCGGGCCCTCGATGACGCCATCGCGCTGCCAGCGGATCAGCACTTCGTAATGGGGCTGGCCGGTGCTGGAGGTCGGCTGGATGAGCTGGCGGTAGGGCAGGAACTGATTGGCTTCCAGGGCCTGCGCAAAATCAGCGGCCCATCCCATCTCGGCTTCCAGACGGCGGAACCCCACTTCATCGGCTTCGTACAGCATGACGCGTCCGCTGCCTTCCGATTTGGCTCGGTAACATGCCATGTCGGCCTGCACCATGATGTCGCCCGCAGCCGTGGCGTCGCGGGTGATGAGTGCAATGCCGGCACACGCACCGAGTGTGAAGCGCCGGCCCTTGTGTTCAAAGCGGACCTCACGGATACGCTGAACCAGCTGGCGGCATACCCGGTTGGCTTCATCTGGCCGGGTGTCAAACAGGAT
>JANJUT010000082.1 GCA_024710445.1 Thiobacillus sp. | reverse complement strand
GGTAATGCTTTCAAGATCGATCTCGGTGCAGCGCAAGCCCAATCGCCCCGCTTCCACGTGCACGACTTCGCCGGCCATATGGATGGTGGTTGCCCCGTCCGCAAGCTTGATCTGAAGGCTGCAGGGGCTGCCGGTTTGTATGGGCCATGGAGCGATGCGCTCAACCAGTGCACCTTTGAGTGAAATGTCGACCAGCGTGCATTCATGCTTGCCGGGAAAGGTACTCAGCACGGCATCCGTTTCGAATGGAATGCGCGTAAACAGACGCTTACCGGGCGGGGAACTTGCAGGGGGATTCATCAATTGAACTCCAATATCCAGAACGCTTGGCCTAATCATGGAGCGATTCGGGCATGGATGCAATTTTGCCGGACTCAGTCCGGGCAGGCCGGTTTCCGGACAGACGCATTCACTCGATGGGCCGGGACTTGGTATAGTTCTCCTGTGCGGAGGCCAAACTTCCGCTTTCATGACATTCACAGCGTGATACTCGGCGCTTGCAGCAATCAAAGGACGTCTCTTGGCAAAACCAAATTATCAATACGAAAAGCGGCAGCGGGATCTGGCAAAGAAAAACAAGCAGGAAGAAAAGCGTCGGCAGAAACTCGCAAACAAGTCAGCGGGTGATTCGGGCGAGCAGCCATCCAATGCTGCGTCTTCCGAAGCGGATCAAACATCCGCCGAGGGGACTGACGGCGGGAACCAATCAGAGGCGTGATATGGCGGGCATCAGCACATGCCTTCCAGGCCCGTGCTGATGCCCGGTGAGTGTTGCTGGCTCAACCTGGATGTAGAACCGGTTGCGCAAACAAAAACGGAGCCCTCGAGCTCCGTTTTTTGTTTATTGCGACTGCCGCTTATTTCTTTTTCGCGATCATGTCCTGAATGATCGGTGCCAGGATCAGTTCCATGGCAAAGCCCATCTTCGCGCCCGGCACCACAATGGTGTTGCGGCGTGACATGAAGGAGTTCGAGATCATGTTCAGCAGGTAAGGGAAGTCGACGCCCTTGGGATCGCTGAAACGGATCACGATGAAGCTTTCGTCCGGCGTGGGAATGTCGCGCGAGATGAATGGGTTGGACGTGTCGACCGTGGACACGCGCTGGAAGTTGATGTCGGTGCGCGAGAACTGCGGCGTGACGTAGTTCACATAATCCGGCATGCGGCGCAGGATGGTGTCGACGATCACGTCAGCGGAATAGCCGCGCTCGGCGCTGTCACGGTGAATCTTCTGGATCCACTCCAGGTTGACGATGGGCACCACGCCAATGCCGAGGTCAACGTGCTGGGCAACGTCGACCTTGTCGGTTTTGATCAGGCCGTGCAGGCCTTCGTAAAACAGCACGTCGGAACCGCTGGGCACGTCTTCCCATGGGGTGAACTCGCCGGGGTTGAGGCTGGTTTTGAGGCGTTCGTTGTGCTCGGCGGCTTCTTCGTCGCTGTGGATGTAGTAGCGTTTTTTTCCGCCACCGGTTTTGCCGTAGGTTTCGAACAGTTCGGCCAGCTTGTCGAAGTGATTGGATTCCGGACCGAAATGGCTGAAGGTGGTGTTGCCTTCGGCTTCGGCTTTTTTGACTGCGGCCTTGAAATCAACACGCGACAGGCTGTGGAAGCTGTCGCCTTCGATCACGGCGGCGTTGATTTTTTCGCGGAAGAAAATGTGCTCAAACGCGCGCTTGACGGTGGTGGTGCCGGCGCCGGATGAACCCGTGACCGCAATGACGGGATGCTTCTTGGACATGCTGGGACTCCCTGAAGAAGTAGAAATGAATGCGAAACCGTCGCATTTTACCCGGGCGGGGCGGGGCTTGTCACTTGTGTGCGATGCGCCCCCTGTATCGACTACATGGCGAACTCAAGCCGTTCCTCGACCTTCTTTAGCGCGGCGGCGGCACAGGCGGCGTCTTTTTCGCCGCCCGGCGCGCCTGATACCCCTACAGCACCAATCAGGCTGCCGGCGGCACGAATCGGCAATGCACCGTCCATCACGATCAGGCCGGCCATGTGGTTGAGCTCCGGGCGGATGTCGCCGCGTGCCGCGCGAAACTCACCCGAGTCGATGCCCGACATGATGGTCATGCCGGCCTTGCGTTCGGCGATTTCCAGCGTGTGGCGCGCAGACAGCGTGTCGCGCAAGGCAGCCTGCACGTTACCGGCGCGATCGAGTACCACGGCCGAGACGTTGTAGCCACTCTGGCGGCAGGCTTCGACTGCGCCCATGGCAATATCGCGCGCCAGTTCCAGACCGATCTGCTTGACCGGTATGAGGTCGGGCTGGGCCGCCACGGCGTTCGGGGAAATGGCGGTAAGCGATGCGGCGAGCAGGGAAAGCGGGATCAGTGTTTTCATGGAGTCTCCTCTGTGTTTGTGAAGGGCGAATCGGCCAGACAGAGTGTCTGTCTTCGATAGCATAGGAAATCCCGGTTACGGACAGAAGGGGACGAATGAACCATGCACCGGTGCGAGGACGGGACGGCAGGGCAGGCGGGTATAATCGCCGCCTTGATTTAATGCGGCTGTTGCGATGCAAGAAAAATACCTCCCCCCGGAAATTGAGTCCGCCGCGCAGGCCCAGTGGGCCTCCAAACAGGTTTACCGTGCGGCCGAGGCATCGGATCGACCTAAATACTATTGCCTGTCGATGTTCCCCTACCCGTCGGGCAGGCTGCACATGGGCCACGTGCGCAACTACACCATCGGCGACGTGCTGGCGCGCTACCATACCCTGCGCGGCTTCAACGTGATGCAGCCGATGGGCTGGGTTGCCTTCGGCCTGCCGGCCGAGAACGCGGCGATCGCCAACAACGTGCCGCCCGCCGCTTGGACCTACGCCAACATCGACCACATGCGCACCCAGCTGCAGGCGCTGGGTTTTGCCATCGACTGGTCGCGCGAGCTCGCCACCTGCAAGCCGGACTACTACCGCTGGGAGCAGTGGCTGTTCACCCGCCTGTTCGAAAAGGGCGTGATCTACAAGAAGATGGCGACGGTCAACTGGGACCCGGTCGATGCGACCGTGCTGGCCAACGAGCAGGTGATCGACGGGCGCGGCTGGCGCTCCGGCGCGCTGGTCGAAAAGCGCGACATCCCGATGTATTTTTTCCGCATCACCCGGTACGCCGACGAACTGCTGAGCGGTCTCGACAACTTGCCGGGCTGGCCCGAGCGGGTCAAGACCATGCAGGCCAACTGGATCGGCAAGAGCGTCGGCGTGCGCTTCGCCTTCCCGTATCAGCTCGATGGTCAGGATGAAAAGCTGTGGGTGTTCACCACCCGCGCCGACACCATCATGGGTGTGACCTTCTGTGCCGTCGCCGCCGAGCATCCGCTCGCTACGCGGGCCGCCGCGGACAATCCCGGACTGGCTGCCTTCATCGCCGAATGCAAGCAGGGCAGCGTCGCCGAAGCCGACATGGCGACGATGGAAAAGAAGGGCATGGACACCGGCCTCAAGGTCACGCATCCGCTCACCGGCGAGCAGGTTCCGGTGTGGGTCGGCAACTACGTGTTGATGAGCTACGGCGAGGGCGCGGTGATGGCTGTGCCGGCGCACGACGAGCGCGACTTCGGCTTTGCGCAGAAATACAGTCTGCCGATCAGGCAGGTGATTGAGGCTGGTGAAGTAAGGGAAGCTAAAAAAGCAATTGAAGCGGGCGGTCTTACAGAGAAAGGGCTCGCTCAGTGTGAGAAAGTGCTTTCGGATAGCCAATTCACTCCCGAGCGCTGGCAGGTTTGGTACGAAGAAAAAAATGGCGTGTGCGTCAACTCCGGCAAATACGACGGCCTCGATTACACGGCTGCAGTCGATGCCATCGCCGCCGACCTCGCCGCGCTGAACCTCGGCGAAAAGAAAACCCAGTTCCGCCTGCGTGACTGGGGCATTTCGCGCCAGCGTTACTGGGGCTGTCCGATTCCGATCGTGCACTGTGACAACTGCGGCGACGTGCCGGTGCCGGCCGATCAATTGCCCGTGGTGCTGCCCGAGGACGTGGTGCCCGACGGTTCGGGCAACCCGCTCAACAAGCGCGCCGACTTCGTCAACTGCACTTGTCCCAAGTGCGGCGGCGCGGCACGGCGCGAGACCGACACCATGGATACGTTCGTCGAGTCGTCGTGGTACTACGCGCGCTATGCCTGTCCCGACTTCGACGGCGGCATGCTCGATGCGCGGGCAAATACCTGGCTGCCGGTCGACCAGTACATCGGCGGCATCGAGCACGCGATCCTGCATCTCCTGTATGCCCGCTTCTTCCACAAGCTGATGCGCGACGAGGGGCTGGTCACCAGCGACGAGCCGTTTGCCAACCTGCTGACGCAGGGCATGGTCATCGCCGACACCTTCTGTCGCGAAGCGGCCGATGGCAAGAAAACCTGGTTCAACCCGGCCGACGTGGAAATGCGCGACGGCGTGGCCATCCTGAAATCCGACGGCCAGCCGGTGATCGTCGGCGGCACCGAAAAGATGTCGAAGTCGAAGAACAACGGTGTCGACCCGCAGGCGCTGATCGACCAGTATGGCGCCGATACCGCGCGGCTGTTCACCATGTTCGCCGCGCCGCCGGAGCAGAGTCTGGAGTGGTCGGATGCCGGTGTCGAGGGCGCACACCGCTTCCTGAAGCGCTTGTGGAAACTGGCGTTTGAACACGTGCAGGGCGGCGTGGTGGCTGCGTGCAGCGGTGGCGACTTGCCGGATGCTGCCAAGACCCTGCGCCGCCAGTTGCACCAGACCATCCAGAAGGTCAGCGACGATATCGAGCGGCGCAAGCAGTTCAACACGGCGATTGCGGCGGTGATGGAGTTGATGAACGCACTGGCCAGGCTGGAAGGCGATGACGCGATTACCCGCAGCGTGCGGCAGGAAACCCTGGAAGCCGCCGCTGTCATGCTGTCGCCCATCGTGCCGCATGTCGCCGAAGCCCTGTACGCCGAGTTGAAACCCGGCGTGGCGATGGTGTGGCCGACAGTGGATGAAGCCGCGCTGGTACAGAACGAGATCGAACTGATGCTGCAGGTCAACGGCAAATTGCGTGGTCAGGTGAGCGTGGCTGCCACGGCGACACGTGAGGTGATTGAAGCCGCCGCGCTGGCCAGCGAAGCCGTGCAGAAATACCTCGAAGGCCAGGCGCCGAAAAAAGTGGTGGTGGTGCCGGGACGTTTGGTTAATATCGTCATATGAACCGTCGAATCTTTCTTGCTGCCCTGCCTGCGGTGCTGGTTGCGGGATGTGGCTTCCAGCTGCGCCGGCTGGAGAACGTGCCATTTGCCAGCCTCTACATTGATGCGCCGACGGGTGGCGTGGTGGCACAACGCGTCGCTAGTATGCTGGCGGCGAACAAGACCACGCGCCTGACTGCGACGGCGGAAGAAGCCGAGGCCGTGCTGAAACTGGGTCAGGAAGAACGCAGCAAGATTATTCTCTCGCTGTCTGGTGCGGGCCGTGTAACGGAATACCGGTTGAGTCTGAAGCTGACTTATTCGGTGAGCGGGAAGGACGGACGGGTTTGGGCCGCGGCCGAAACCCTCGAATTGAGCCGCGACATGACCTACGATGACACGCTGTTGCTGGCCAAGGGGGCGGAAGAACAGCTGCTGCAGCGGGACATGGAAGATAGTGCCGCCCTGCGGATCATGCGTCGCCTGCAAAGCATCAGCCCCGGCAACGGGCATTGAGCATTGAATATCCCCGCTGAGCGCCTGCCCGACCAGCTTGCACGCGGCCTGGCCGCGCTGTATGTGGTAGTGGGCGATGAACCGCTGGCCGCCCAGGAGGCAGGTGACATGATCCGCGCGGCGGCGCGCGCGGCGGGACATGGCGAGCGCACTGTCCATACCGTGCAGGGGCGCTACAACTGGCAAAGCATTGCGGCGGGGAGCGACAATCTTTCGCTGTTTGCCGAGCGCCGTCTGACCGAAATCCGGATTCCTTCAGGCAAGCCTGGCGTGGATGGCGCCAAGGCACTGGAAGCCTATGCATCCAAATTGCCGCCGGACACGCTTACGCTCATCAGCCTGCCCGGTATGGACTGGAAGGCCATGCAGTCGCGCTGGTTTGCCGCACTGGCACAAGCCGGTACGGTGGTCGAAGCGCGGCCCATTGAGCGCGCCGCCTTGCCGGGCTGGATCGACCGGCGCCTGGTCAAGCAGGGCTTGCGGGCCGACCGCGCGGCGCTGGAATTTCTGGCCGACCAGGTCGAAGGCAATCTGCTGGCGGCGCAGCAGGAAATCGACAAGCTCGCGTTGCTGCTGCCGCCGGGAACGGTGACACTGGCTGATGTCGAGCATGCCGTGGTGGATGTCAGCCGGCTGGAAGCCGATGCGCTGCAGGATGCCTTGTATGCGGGCGATGGTGCGCGCTTCGCGCAAATCGTCACCGATCTCAGGGACGCGGGCGAAGCGGTGCCGGCCATCCTGTGGCAGGTGTCATCGGCGGTGCGCCTGCTGCTCAGGCTAAAATCAGCCCTGGCCCAGGGCGATGCGCTGTCCGCCGTGATGCGGACCTTGTGGGGACGCGACAAGCAGCGCGCCCCGCAGATCGAACGGGCGGTGAAGCGACTGAGCATGATTCAGGTCGAAACTGCATTGGCGGATCTGGCGCTGATCGACCGTCAGGCCAAGGGGCTGGAGCGCGTCGGCGATCCGTGGGATACCTTGTTGCGCGTGGGACTGGCTCTGGCCGTTCCTGACGCGGGACAGAACAGCAACAGGACAAGATGATGGATATTAAAAGTTACATGCAAACGGTGGGCAAACAGGCGCGCGAAGCTTCGCGCGCCATCGCTCGCGCCGACACCAACCAGAAAAACAAGGCCTTGCTGGCAATGGCCGCAGCGATCCGGCGCGATGCCGCCAAGCTGCTGGAAGCGAACGCGCGCGACATGGAGCAGGCACGCGCCAGTGGGCTCGATGCGGCACTGCTCGACCGCCTGCAGATCAATGAAAAAGGCGTGGCCGGCATGGCCGAAGGGCTGGAACAGATCGCCGCGCTGCCCGATCCGGTCGGCGAGATCGATGGTCTGAAGTATCGGCCATCCGGTATCCAGGTCGGAAAAATGCGCGTGCCGCTCGGCGTCATCGGCATCATTTACGAAGCGCGTCCCAACGTGACGGCGGATGCCGCCGGCCTGTGCCTCAAGTCCGGCAATGCCGCGATCCTGCGCGGCGGCTCCGAGGCGCTGCATTCCAACCAGGCCGTCGCGGCCTGTGTGCGCGAAGGCCTGAAAGCCGCGGGTTTGCCCGATGGCGTGGTGCAGGTGATCGAGACGATCGACCGTGCTGCAGTGGGTGAGCTCATCACCATGAAGGACTACGTGGACGTCATCGTGCCGCGCGGCGGCAAGGGGCTGATCGAACGCGTGACCGCCGAGGCGCGGGTGCCGGTGATCAAGCATCTGCACGGCAACTGCCACGTCTATGTGGACGACCGGGCTGATCTGGCCAAAGCGGTGAAGATCGTCGAAAACGCCAAGACCCAGCGCTACGGTACCTGCAATACCACCGAGTCGCTGCTGGTGGCGCGTGCTGTGACTGCTGCCGTGCTGCCCGAGATTGGCCATATGCTGGCGGGCAAGGGCGTGGAAATGCGTGCATGCCCCGAAGCCATGGCCATTCTGCAAGGTGCAGGCGTGGCGGCAGACAAACTGAAGGCTGCGGTTGAGGCAGACTGGTACGAGGAATATCTCGGCCCGATCATCGCGGTCAAGGTAGTTGACGATATTGACGCGGCGATGACCCACATCAACACCCACGGGTCGCAGCACACCGATGCCATCGTGACCGAGGATTACGGCCGGGCACGGCGTTTCCTGCGCGAGGTTGATTCGGCCAGTGTCGTGGTCAATGCATCGACCCGCTTTGCCGATGGCTTTGAATATGGCCTGGGCGCGGAAATCGGCATTTCCACCGACAAGATCCACGCGCGCGGCCCGGTCGGGCTGGAAGGGCTGACCAGCCAGAAGTGGGTGGTGCTGGGCGACGGGCACGTTCGCAGCTGAATGATGGTTTTCGGGGACTATGAAGGGGGCGACGTAAAAGGAGAAGAGGGAAGGGGCGCGGGTGAAACTGAAAACCCGGAAACGTCCTCCCCTTCCCCCTTTACCCTTCCCCTTTCACAACCCATCGGGATTTTCGGCGGCACCTTCGATCCGATTCACTTCGGCCATTTGCGGCTGGCCGAGGAAATGGCGCTTGCACTGGGCCTGAGCAGGGTGCTGTTTATTCCTGCCGGACAACCACCACACCGCGAGCCGCCGCGTATCGCCGCGAGGCATCGTCTGGAAATGGTGCGTTGTGCCATTGCGGGCAACCCGTTTTTTGCCGTGGATGCGCGTGAAGTGCAACGTGCGCAGCCGAGCTACACGGTGGACACGCTGAGCTCGCTGCGAGACGAACTGGGGACGGAACAAGCCCTGTGGCTGTTGCTGGGAGCCGATGCTTTTCTCGGGCTGGCAAGCTGGCACCACTGGCAGCGCCTGTTTGAGCTGGCAAACATTGCCGTCGTGACCCGCCCTGGTGCGCGATTGTTGCAGCCCGATGCCATGCAGGAACCACTGAAAAGCGAAATCTTGAAACGCCAGGTGGCCGATCATTCGGCAGCCGGGCCAGCAGGGTCGGTATGGTTCCAGCAGATGACCCCACTGGAAATATCGGCGACGGCCATCCGCGATACGCTGAGCCGGCAAGGCAGCGTGCGTTACCTGCTACCTGATGCTGTGCTTAACTACATTTACGAACATCAACTTTATATACAGACATGAACATTGAAGCCAAAATCAAACTAGTCGTCGACGCGCTTGAAGACGTCAAGGCGCAGGATATTTCCGTGCTCGACACCAGCAAGCTCACCTCGCTGTTCGAACGCATGGTGATCGCCAGCGGCACGTCCAACCGCCAGACGCGCGCACTCGCCGACAATGTGCGCGTCAAGATGAAGGAGGCGGGCGAATACGTGGGCAACACGGAAGGTGAAGATAGCGGTGAATGGGTGCTGCTCGACCTTGGCGAAGTGATTGTCCATGTCATGCAGCCTGCCGCGCGCGCGCATTACAATCTGGAAGAGTTGTGGGGCGCGGGCGAAGCGGCGCGGACCCGGCATGTCCAAGCCGATCACTAAATGAAGCTGCACCTGATTGCCGTCGGCCACAAAATGCCCGGCTGGATCAATGCAGGCTACGATGATTATGCGCGCCGGATGACATCCGATCTGCCCTTGCTGCTGACCGAGATCAAGCCAGGGCATCGCGTGGCCGGGGAAGACGGTGCGCGTGCCAGGCAACTGGAAGCCGAACGCATCCTGGCGGCATTGCCAGCCGGGTGTGTGCCCGTGGTGCTCGATGAGCGCGGCACGCAGGTGACCACGCGCGAACTGGCAGGATGGCTGCAAGGGTGGATGGGGGAAGGGGTTTCTCCCGCGTTTGTCATTGGCGGGGCAGATGGCCTGGACGACAGCGTGAAAGCACGTGCGGGCAAGTTGATGGGGTTGTCGAAACTGACCCTGCCGCATGCCATGGCGCGGGTAATGCTGGCTGAACAGCTGTATCGTGCGGGTTGCATCATCAAGGGGCATCCCTACCATCGGGATTGATGGGGTTCATACACTGACTGAGTGACCATGCTGGTTGATAAACGAATCTATCTGGCTTCGCAATCGCCCCGACGCAGAGAACTGCTGAAGCAGATTGGTATTCCCTTCGATGTTTTGCCATTGCGTTCGGTGGCAGGCCGTATCGATGTCATTGAAACCCCTGACCCCGGAGAGTCGGCACCGGATTTTGCGCAGCGGATGGCCATTGAAAAGGCAGCCAGTGGCTGGCGTGCTGTGGAGGCGCGCCGCTTGCTGCGCTTTCCGGTGATGGGAGCCGATACGGTGGTTGAGGTAGAGGGCGCCATTCTGGGCAAGCCAGCCGACCGTGCCGATGCCGAATCCATGCTGACGCGCTTGTCCGGGAGCAGGCACAAAGTGCACAGCGCCGTGGCTATGACCCATGAGGGCCGGCTGGAATGGTGTCTGTCGACCAGCGAGGTGACGTTTGCCTCGCTCGACGCCACAGCCATCGCCCGTTATCTCGATACCGGCGAGCATCTGGGCAAGGCCGGCGCCTATGCCATCCAGGGGCGGGCAGGCGCATATGTCGTGCACATGAGTGGCAGCTACAGCGGCATCATGGGACTGCCGTTATATGACACAGCCGTCTTGTTGAGGGCCTTCGGATTCACTGTTTGAGCCTTTCCTAAATCAAAACTGACTTTTATTGATTCGGCCTGATGGAGTTTGCAGCGATAGTGAAGACCGACTTGCCTCTGCTGTGTGAGACCGCGTGGGAGGACGAATCAATAAGCATTAAAAACAGCGTTCTATTGAGCATCCCATCCCCGCGCGCGGGGATGGGATGCTCAATAGGTTTTGCCTGCAGGAGTGGGGTGTGGCTGTTGCAATATCGGCAGCCACTCGCCGTCCCGTTACGCTGGCTGTGCTGGCGATCACGTCATTTTCGATTTAGAAATGGAATAAGCCGTTGTCATGAGCGAAGAAATTCTAGTTAACGTGACCCCGCAGGAAACGCGCGTCGCCGTGCTGCATCTGGGTTCGGTGCAGGAGCTACACATTGAGCGCGCTCAGTGCCGGGGGCTGGTCAGCAATATTTATATGGGGCGTGTGGTGCGCGTGCTGCCCGGCATGCAGTCGGCTTTTATCGATGTCGGCCTGGAGCGTGCTGCATTCCTGCATGTGGCGGATATCTGGGAAGAGCGCCATGGGTCCGAACCCGAACGGCCGATCGAGCAGATCCTGCACGAAGGCCAAAGCCTGATGGTGCAGGTGATCAAGGACCCGATCGGCACCAAGGGTGCGCGGCTTTCCACCCAGATCAGCTTTGCCGGACGCTATCTGGTGTATCTGCCGCAGGAAACACATATCGGCATTTCGCAGAAAATCGAGGGCGAGGAAGAGCGTGAGCTCCTGCGTCAAAAACTGCATGCCCTGATGCCGGAAGGCGCGACCGGTGGCTTCATCGTGCGTACCATGGCCGAAACCGCAGCAGACATCGAGATGCAGGCCGATATCGAGTATCTGCAGCGCTTGTGGAAGAGCATCCAGGCGCGTGGCAATAGTGTGGTGCCGTGCCTGCTGTATCAGGATCTCGACCTGTCGCTGCGAGTACTGCGTGACTTCGTCAACCGCGATACTTCCCGCATTCTGATCGACTCGCGCGAAACCTATCAGCGCATGGCCGAGTTTGCACAGAACTACACGAGCGCCGTGCTCGACAAGCTGCAGCACTATGGCGCCGACCGTCCCTTGTTCGACCTGCATGCCATCGAGGATGAAATCGCCAGGGCACTCGGACGGCGTGTCGATCTGAAATCAGGCGGCTATCTCATCTTCGACCAGACCGAGGCATTGACCACGGTTGACGTGAATACGGGCGGCTTCGTCGGTGCGCGCAATTTCGATGACACCATCTTCAAGACCAACCTCGAAGCCGCACAGTCCATCGCACGGCAACTGCGCCTGCGAAATCTGGGTGGCATCATCATCATCGATTTCATCGACATGGATAACGTCGAGCATCAGGAAGCGGTGCTGACCGAGCTGAAGAAAATCCTGGCACGCGATCCCACCCGCACCACGGTCAGTGGTTTCTCGTCGCTGGGCCTGGTCGAAATGACGCGCAAGCGCACCCGTGAATCCCTGGCGCATGTCCTGTGCGAGCCATGTCCTACCTGTGCTGGCCGCGGTGAAATCAAGACCGCGCAGACCGTATGCTATGACGTGTTGCGCGAAATCCTGCGCGAAGCGCGTCAGTTTGAAGCGCGTGAATACCGCATCGTCGCTGCGCAAAGTGTGATCGACCTGTTCCTCGACGAAGAGTCCGGCAGTCTTGCCCAACTCATCGATTTTATCGGCAAGCCGGTGTCGCTCCAGGTCGAATCCAGCTACCCGCAGGAGCAGTACGACATCATCCTGCTGTGAAAACGCTGGCGCCTCCGGAGTATTGGCAACAGGCCTGCGCCGAACTCGCCGCCGCCGATCTGGTAATGGCCAAACTCATCGCCCGCTATCCGGAAGCCGTCCTCGCCAATCGCGGCGATCCCTTTCAGACCCTTGCCCGCGCCATCGTCGGCCAGCAGATATCGGTCAAGGCCGCCGACAGCGTGTGGGCGCGTTTCGCCGAAGTCGCGCAGCATGTCACCCCCGCCCATATCGTCACCCTGGAGCAGGCAGCCCTTGCCGCTTGCGGCCTGTCGCGCCGCAAAGCCGAATATCTGCACGATCTGGCCGGCCATTTTGTCGATGGCCGCGTTGAGCCGGCACGCTGGATGGAGATGGGCGATGAAGCGGTCATCGATGAACTGACCGACGTGCGCGGAATCGGCCGCTGGACCGCCGAGATGTTCCTCATTTTCAGCCTGCGCCGCCCTGATGTCTGGCCGGTTGATGACATCGGCCTGCAGAAAGCCGTTGCCCTGCATTACCTGGGCAACGAGCGGCCCACCCCCAAGGCGCTGCGCCAGCATGGCGAGCGTCATGCCCCCTGGCGCACGGTCGCTACCTGGTATCTGTGGCGCAGCCTCGATCCGGCGGTGGTGCAGTATTGATTACGGGTTTTGCCGCTCGCATGGGCAGAATGGGCGCAAAGCGGAATCCGTTTAAAATAGCCAAGGTGACATCCAGGGCCTCAAAGTCATGAGTGCCTGTTGGCTTTATCCTTCTCCCATCCTGGTCATTCCACTTGAAACCCTCCGAAATACGCCAACCCGAGTTACTGGCCCCTGCCGGCTCGCAAACCATGCTGGAAACGGCGCTCGCCTTCGGCGCCGATGCGGTGTACGCCGGCCAGCCGCGCTACAGCCTGCGCGTCCGCAACAACAGCTTCCGCGACGAAGTGGCGCTGGGCATCGGCATCGACTTTGCACACAGCCGGGGCAAGCAGTTCTATGTCGTCAGCAACATCTTTCCGCACAACTCCAAACTGAAAACCTACCTGGCGGACATGGCGCCGGTCATCGCCCTCAAGCCGGACGCGCTGATCATGGCCGACCCGGGACTGATCGACATGATTCGCGAAACCTGGCCCGACATGCCCATTCACCTGTCGGTACAGGCCAACACCGTCAACTACGCGGCGGTGCGCTTCTGGAAAAAACTCGGCATTAGCCGCGTCATCCTGTCGCGTGAACTCTCGCTCGACCAGGTCGCCGAGATCCGCCAGGAATGCCCGGACATGGAACTGGAAGTCTTCGTGCATGGTGCGCTGTGCATCGCCTATTCCGGCCGTTGCCTGCTCTCCGGCTACTTCAACCACCGTGATCCCAACCAGGGTACGTGCACCAACTCGTGCCGCTGGGAGTACAACACCCACTCCGCCCAGGTCGCGCCGGATGGTGACGTGTACCTGCTGGAAGAACAGAAACGCGCCGGCAGCTACATGCCCATCGAGGAAGACGAGCACGGCACCTACATCCTCAACTCGAAAGACCTGCGCGCTATCGAACATGTGCAGCGGCTGACGGAAATCGGTGTCGACTCGCTCAAGATTGAAGGCCGCACCAAGTCGCCTTACTACGTGGCGCGCACCTGCCAGACCTATCGCCAGGCGATAGACGATGCCGTCGCCGGCCGTCCGCTCAACCCGACTCTGCTGCGTGAGCTCGATGGCCTGGCCAACCGCGGCTATACCGGCGGTTTCTACGAACGCCACCCGGATCGCGAATACCAGAGCTACCTGAGCAGCCATTCCGAATCGGACCGCAGCCTGTATGTGGGCGATGTCGTGGCGTACGACGCGGAAGGTCTGGCGGAAATCGAGGTGAAAAACCGGTTTGCGGTCGGCGACCGCATCGAAGTCATCCATCCCAGGGGCAATCTGGAGTTGACGCTACCCAGCATGCAGGGCAGGGACCGCAGCCCGGTCAGCGTTGCGCCGGGGAGCGGCCATCGTGTCAGCATTCCCCTGCCGGCAGGCTATGAGGGGGCATTCATTGCGCGTTTTGTTGCCGAACCCGACAGGCCGGTCACCGATTTGGCGCTGCCGGCGGGCTGACGTGTTTCGTTGGCAGACCCGCCCTGGTTTTAACGAATATGCTGGTTTTCGCCCGGCGGCAGCGTCCGCGCCGCCACCCAGCACGTCACCTCACGCGCGCCCGCGCGTTTTAACGTCGTTGCCAGTTCGTCGAGGCTGGTGCCGGTGGTCATGACATCGTCGACCAGCGCAATGTGCCGGCCTTTAACTGCATCTGAACAGGTAAACGCGCCGCGCACATTGCGGCGTCGGGCATCGTGCTTGAGCCCCATCTGCGGCGGCGTGTCACGGATGCGCTGGCAACTGCGGGTATCGAGTGGCAAAGCCAGCTGTTTGGCTACGACGCGGGCAATTTCCGAGGCGTGGTTGAAGCCGCGTTCGCGGATGCGCCTGGCGTGCAGCGGCATGGCCATCAGGCAGTCGGGACGGGGGCTGGATGTGGCGGCGCGCACCAGGCACTCCCCCAGCAACGGTGCGATGGCGAGCTGGCCGTGGTATTTCAGGCACGGAATCAGACGGTCGAGTGGAAAGGCATAGGCCAGCGCGGCAACAGTGCGGTCAAAAGCCGGCGGGTGCTTGAGGCAGGTGCCGCAGATCTGTCCGTTCGGCGTGGGCGTGGCGCATTGCGGGCAGTGTGGCTGGCTGTGCCAGGGCAGGTCGGCCAGGCAGCCCGTACACACAGTATGCGTCGTGGAATCAGCGCCGCACAAAAGGCAGTTTCCAGGCATGGTTTGCCTAAATATTGAGCGGATGTTCATTTTTGATGCAGACATGATTTGACAGCGACATCGCCTCCCCCGAAAATTCGCGCCATGAAAGTCCAACGCTTCATTCCTGCTTCGTCCTCACGCTTTGCCGCGCAATTGTTCAACATCATCACGGTGGTGGTGATGCTGGCTTCGATCACCGCGCTGTTGCTGGGGAAACTGCTGGCCAGCCAGAAAGTCGGTTTCCTGCCGTTCGTGCTGTCGTTGCCGCCCGTGATGATCTGGTTTGGCGGATCGATTTTTGTGTACGCGTCCATAGCGCATCACCCCAACGTCCGGACCGCCCATTACAACAAGTGGGCAGGCTACCGTTTTTACGGCGTGATGGGCAGTCTGATGGTGATCGGACCGGCAATCTACGGTTTGCTGGGCGGCTGGGGCGGACTGATGCTGGTGCAGGGTTTGGCGGTGACGATTGTCGTGCCGTGGGCGCTGCTGGATATTGTCAGGGCTGCGCGCGAGCCGTGGGCCGACATGACCGTTGAAGTGGAGTCGTGAGCCGCAAGCGGGTGCACTTGTCCACGAACCGCATTCGCCACCGACTGGCACATGCATGATCTGATGAATTAACGAGGCAACAAATATGAATGACATGACCCAACCTGTAGCACGCCTGTCCATGGCCGGGATCGAGGCACTGTTCGCGCTGCCGTTTGCCGATCTGATGTTTCAGGCGCAGACCGTGCACCGTGCGAATTTCGATCCCAATCGGGTGCAGTTGTCGACGCTGCTGTCGATCAAGACCGGCGGCTGCTCCGAGGACTGCGGCTATTGCCCGCAGTCGGTGCATTACGATGCCGGGGTTGAGAAACAGGGCCTGCTGAATCTGGATGACGTGCTGGTGGCCGCCCGTGCCGCCAGGGATGCTGGCGCATCGCGCTTTTGCATGGGGGCGGCCTGGCGCGGACCGAAGCAGCACGATCTCGATCCGGTGCTCGACATGGTGCGCGAGGTGAAGGCGCTGGGGCTGGAAACCTGCGCCACGCTGGGCATGCTGAAGGAAGGTCAGGCCGAGCAGCTGAAGGCTGCCGGCCTCGATTACTACAACCACAATCTCGATACCGCGCCCGAGTTTTACGGCGACGTGATCACCACCCGTCAGTATCAGGATCGCCTCGACACGCTGGAGCGGGTACGCAATGCCAAGCTGAACGTGTGTTGCGGCGGCATCGTCGGCATGGGCGAATCGCGCACGCAGCGCGCCGGCCTCATCGCTCAGCTAGCCGCGCTCGATCCGCAGCCTGAATCGGTGCCGATCAACCTGCTGGTCAAGGTCGAGGGCACACCGCTCGCCGATACCGAGGCGCTCGATCCGCTGGAATTCGTGCGCACGATCGCGGTGGCGCGGATCTGCATGCCGAAGAGTCTGGTGCGTCTGTCGGCTGGGCGCCAGCAGATGAGCGAGACGATGCAGGCGCTGTGTTTCCTGGCCGGCGCCAATTCGATTTTCTACGGCGAGAAGCTGCTCACGACGGGTAACCCGGAATGGGAACGCGACCAGCGCATGTTCGAGAGTCTGGGCCTGACGCCTCTGTGAACCGGGGCCTGTTGTGAGCTTTGCCGCGCTGACCCGTCTGCAGCAGGGGCTGGCGACGCTGAAGGCCGATCATCTCGAACGCCGCCGGTTGCTGCTCGATGGCGCGCAAGGCGTGCATGTGACGATCAACGGCCAGCGTGTCATTTCATTTTGCAGCAACGACTATCTGGGCCTGGCCGCCGATCCGGCACTGATTCAGGCGGCGCATGCTGCGCTCGATCAGTGCGGCGTCGGGGCAGGGGCGGCGCATCTGATCACCGGCCACCACCGTTTTCATCAGGCGTTCGAGGCCGCGTTCGCGCGCTTCGTCGGCAAGCCATCCGCCTTGCTGTTTTCCACCGGCTACATGGCCAATCTTGGCGTGCTGACCGCGTTGGTGGGGCGCCATGGCGAGGTGTTCGCCGACAAGCTGAACCATGCCTCGCTGGTGGATGCCGCGCAACTGTCCGGCGCCACATTCACGCGCTATCGCCATCAGGATCTGGCGCAACTCGAAAGCCAGTTGCAGCAGAGCACGGCGCAGGACAAGCTCATCGTGTCCGATCTGGTGTTCAGCATGGACGGTGATATCGCCGCGGTCGATGCGCTGCTCGATCTGGCCGAACGCTTCGATGCCTGGCTGTATCTTGATGACGCGCACGGCTTTGGCGTGCTCAACGATGGCCGTGGAGGACTGACCGAGTGCGCGCGGGCGAGTGACCGCGTGATCTATCTGGCGACGCTCGGCAAGGCAGCGGGTGTATCGGGTGCCGTGGTGGCCGCGCATCCGGGCGTGATCGACTGGCTGATCCAGAAAGCGCGTCCGTACATCTACACTACGGCGTCGCCGCCGATGCTGGCGGCGTGCCTGCTGGAAAGCCTGCGCCAGATCGAGACAGGCGAGCCCCGGCGCGAACGCCTGCGTCGTCACATCGTGCGCCTGCGCGAAGGACTGGCGACACTGACATGCGGCACGCTGATGCTGTCCGGCACGCCGATCCAGCCGCTGCTGGTCGGTGCCAATGCCGATGCGGTGCGGCTGTCGAAATCCTTGCTGCAACGCGGCCTGCTGGTGCCGGCGATCCGCACCCCCACGGTGCCGGTGAATACCGCACGGCTACGCATCACCCTGTCGGCCGCGCACAGCGAAGACGATGTCAGCCAGCTGGTCGAGGTGCTGCATGCCATCGAGTAAATTGGCGACTAAGCCGGTTGTGGTGCTGGTACACGGCTGGGGGATGAACGCGCGCGTATTCGATCCCCTGGCGGCGCTGCTGGCTGCCGATTTCGAGGTGCGTGCGCTCAACCTGCCGGGCCACGGCGGGCGCGCGCCGCTGCCACACAACAGTTTGCAAAGCTGGGCGGATGACCTGGCGGACACGCTACCGGACAATGCGCTGCTGCTCGGCTGGTCGTTGGGCGGGCAGGTGGCGATGCGCGCCGCGCTCGATCATCCGCACAGGATTTCCCGTTTGATATTGCTGGCGTCCACGCCCCGCTTCGTCGCGGACGCTGGCTGGCAACACGGTATCGCCGCAGGCGAGCTGCAGCAATTCGGGGATGCGCTGATGGCCGATCCGCAGGCCACGTTGCTACGCTTTCTGAGTTTGCAGACGCGCGGCATGGCGGGACAGAAAGCCATGCTGCAGCAATTGCGCCAGACTTTTCTGGCCGCATCGCAGGCCGGGCCCGAAGTCTTGGCGAGCGGCCTGGATATGCTGCGCGACACCGATTTGCGGCGGGACCTGCCGCAGCTGAATCAACCCAGCCTCGTCATCCACGGCACTCATGACACGCTCACGCCGGCGGCGGCAGGCATCTGGCTGGCCCGGACTCTGCCGTGCGCGCAGCACATCGAACTGGCCCACGCCGCCCACGCGCCGCATCTGTCGCATGCCGAAGCGGTGGCAGCCGAGATTGGACGGTTTGCCCATGTCTGAAGCCGAACTGGATTTTGCCGAGGTGCGGCGGGCGTTCGATCATGCCGCCGCCAGCTATGACGCCCACGCCGTGCTGCAGCGCGAGGTGTGCGACCGCCTGCTTGAGCGGCTTGATTTCATGACGCTGCAACCGGCGCGCGTGCTCGATGTGGGCACCGGCACCGGTTATGGGCTGGCGCAATTGCATGAACGCTATGCCGAGGCTGATCTGTGCGCGCTCGACATTGCTCCGGCCATGCTGCACGCCGCACGGGCGCGCCTGCCGCAGCCGGGTTGGGCGCAACGCGCGCTCGGCAGTGTTCTCCCGCGTAGCGGGCCGCAGCATCACGTCCTCTGTGCGGACATGGACCGGCTGCCGCTGGCTGCGAGCAGCGTCAACCTGATCTGGTCAAGTCTCGCCTTGCAGTGGGCGCACGATCTTGAAACCACGCTCAGGGGATTTCAGCGGGTGCTGGCGCCGGGCGGGCTGTTGATCTTCGCCACCTTCGGTCCCGACACGCTGAAGGAATTGCGCGCCGCATTTACTGCCGTCGACGATGCGCCGCATGTGAACCGCTTCATCGACCTGCACGACATCGGCGACATGCTGGTCAACGCAGGTTTCAGCAGCCCGGTGATGGAAATGGAAATGCTGACATTGACCTATGCCGATCTCAAAACCCTGATGCGTGATCTCAAGGGGATCGGTGCGCACAATGCGGCGGCCGCACGCCGGCGCGGACTGCTCGGAAAGTTGGCATGGACGCGTCTGGAGCAGGCTTATGAAACGCACCGACTGGATGGGCGTTTGCCCGCGACCTTCGAAGTGATCTACGGCCATGCCTGGGTGGGTGACAAGGCGCAGCGCGAAGACGGGCGCCAGGTGATTCAATTCAATATCGGCGAACGCCGTCGCAAGTTGGGGCATACGATCTTTCACGGGCTTCAGCCCGTAGAAAGTCGGAGTACCCTTGTGGGGCTGCCATGAAAGGATTATTCGTCACCGGTACTGACACCGGCGTGGGTAAAACGCGGGTGGCGGTGGCGTTGATTCACGCACTCCGCGCGCAGGGCCTGCGGGTGGCGGCGATGAAGCCGGTGTCGGCCGGAAGCGCGCCCGGCGGATTGAATGAAGATGTGGTGGCGTTGATGCAGGCCGCCGATGTGGCAGCCGATTTGTGCGACGTGAATCCGTATGCCTTTGCCGAGCCGATCGCGCCGCACGTGGCGGCTGAACGGGCCGGCGTACGTATCGAACTGGATGTGATCGCCGCCGCCTACTCCAGGCTTGCCGCACTGGCCGATGTGGTGGTGGTCGAAGGGGCGGGTGGCTGGCGGGTGCCGCTGAACGGGCACGATGACATGGGTGACCTGGCGCAGCGGCTTGGTCTGTCTGTTGTCCTGGTGGTGGGCTTGCGTCTGGGGTGCCTCAACCATGCGCTGCTCACGGTTGAATCGATTATGCATCGACAGATGTCATGGGCAGGCTGGATCGCCAATCCTGTCGACCCGGAGATGACCGCTGTTGCCGAAAATATTGACAGCCTGCACGCGCGCCTGCCCGTGCCCTGTCTGGGGGTGCAAGCCTTTCAGCCTGAAGCGGATGCCTGGAGCGATCCAGCACAATGGCTGATGCTCCCGGACGGATTTGTGACTTGAAAATGCCTGCTGGTAACGAACGGGTTGGATAAACTCCTATCCTGCTACTCAGGATCAAGCAAAATGGACCAACTTGGTCGGCACCCGGGAACCAGATGTTGCGTTGTCGGGGCCAGGCAGACTGGAAGGCATCATGAGATATTCCAAATCGCTACCTGAAGCATCCACAACCGGTTGGCCATGACGTTCTATCGCAATCTTGTGCTGGCCGCACTCATTTTGGCCTTCACGATGGTGGGCCTGGGCGCCTATGCACGGCAGTCTGGTACCGGTGTGGGGTGTTCGGACTGGCCCGGTTGTTATGGCAAGCCGGTAGCGCATCAGACAGCTGGAGCAGGCAACACC
>JANJUT010000052.1 GCA_024710445.1 Thiobacillus sp. | reverse complement strand
ATCTGACACCGGAAATGCGGTGTCAGCCCTGATTGAAAATCGGCAGCGGCTGGCCTGATCGATCAGGCCAGCCGCTGCCGATTTTCAATCAGGGCTGACACCGCATTTCCGGTGTCAGATTCATCCACTTGATCAGCCAGTTCTTCGCCCGCTCGCGCGCATGGCGTGCGGCAATCTTTTCTTCCGGCGTCTGGTCGGGACGGAAGTCGAACGCGCGCCGTGCCATCGGGTATTCCTGCCATTCCACCGGTATGCCGCGTTCCCACAATGCATAGAATGCGCGTCCGCCGTTCATGCGGCGCAACTCGTAATCGGCGTCGCCAATCAGGTACAGCATCGGGGTGGTGATCTGCATGACCTCGGGTGCGATGCGGAACAGCTGGTCCGGTTCGGGTGCGTTGGGATTCTGCATGTGGCCGTAGTAGCTGACGATGGCGGCGATCTCCGGGCCGCGTTTGGCGGCCAGCCGAATGGCGTAATACGGTCCGCGCGACAGGCCGACGACGCCGACCGGCTGCCTGCAGGCATTCGGCAGCGACTTCAGGTAATCGAGTCCGGCTTCCACATCCATTTCGGTGTCGGGATTGTGCGCGGAGGGCCAGCGCTCGATGAAGCGGCCGCTTTGCCAGTCGGGGGCGACAACGAGAAATCCCTGTGCAGCGAGTTCGCGCACATGGGCGCGTTCGTCGCCTTCGTAACCGCGCTTGGCGTGGATGAACAACACCGGCGGGAAAGGACCTTTGCCGGACGGGGTGGCGACTTCAACCGGCACTTCGGAACCGTCGGCAGCCTTGATGGTGGTTTTGACCAGATCGGCGGTGCCGGCACAGGCCGCTGCAGCCCACGCCGATGCTAAGATGGCGCTCGCAATGATGCGTCTTTTCATGGTCTTCTCCGGAGGTTTTTCTGGTGCTTATTCTAGGCCAGCGCCCCCGGTTTCCCGTCCAGTCCAAACCTACCTTGCCGAGTGCCGGTTGCAGTGAACGCCTCTTTCGACGAACCGACGATCCCACTCCGGCTGCAGCGTCCGCTGGCGGCAACATGGATTTCGCTGGGCCTGCATGTCGCGTTGATCGCACTGGTGCAGGTGGCACCGCCTGCGGCAACGAACCTGGGCGGTACGGTGATCGAGGCACGCCTGGTTTCACCCCAGGTCATGTCATCCGCGCCAGACCATGCAGTGGAGACGCCCCTGCTCGCCCCAACCGAGACAGCGGACGCCTTGCCTGCTGCCCAGTCCGGTGCACCGCCAACTACCGAGGCTGCAGCGCCTGTTCCCCCGGCACCATCCGCTCCGTCCGCCGCAGTTGAAACGTCGCCCGCGCCCGTGTCGCCGGTGACGATCACCAGTTCGGTCGATTTGACCTATTACAGCGCGCGCGAAGTCGATGTGCATCCACGCGCACTGCGGGCAATCGAACCGGACTATCCGGCGGAAGCCGATCGCAGGAAGCTGTCCGGCACGGTCCGTTTGCAGTTGAAGGTGGAGGCTGATGGTCGTGTCAGCGATGTGGCGGTGGTGAACTCGACTCCGCCGGACGCGTTTGACGAGTCGGCCATCCAGGCGTTTCGTGCCGCACGTTTTGAGCCGGCGCAAAAAGCTGGCCGACCGGTACGTGCGCTGGTCATGATCGAGGTGCAATATGACTGGGCGGGACGGCCTCCCCAGCCTGTGGGTAAGGGCGGACCGGAGTGAAGGTGCAGGCTATTGTGCCGTGCTGCGTGCCGGCCGCCAACGGCGCAGCAGCAGCGCATTGCTGACCACACTGACGCTGGAAAACGCCATCGCCGCACCGGCGATCACCGGATTCAGCAGGCCTGCTGCGGCAAGCGGAATCCCCACGATGTTGTAGACGAACGCCCAGAACAGATTCTGGCGGATTTTGGCATAGGTGCGTTTCGAGATGTCGATGGCATCGGCCACCAGCGCCGGGTCGCCGCGCATCAGGGTGATGCCGGCGGTGTGCATGGCAACGTCGCTGCCGCTCGACATGGCGATGCCGACATCCGCCGCTGCGAGTGCGGGTGCGTCGTTGATGCCGTCGCCGACCATGGCCACGGTTTGCCCATGGGTTTTCAGCTGACTGATTTGCCGGGACTTGTCGGCGGGCAGCACCTCGGCCATGACGCTGTCGATGCCCAGTGCGGTTGCCGCACTTTGTGCCGCACCCTGGTTGTCGCCTGTGAGCATGACGGTGGCAATGCCCAGCGCTTTGAGATTCGCCACGGCGCTCACCGCACTGGGCTTGATGGCGTCGCCAAATGCCAGCAGTCCAAGCGCATGGTTGTCGCTGGCGCGTGCCAGCCATGACACCGTGCGTCCTTCCGCCTCCAGTTTGTCTGCGTCAGCTTCCAGTGCGGCGGTAGCTATCTGCTTGTCCAGCATCAGCCGGCGGTTGCCCAGCCAGTACAGGGCACCGTTGATCTCACCCGCGATGCCACGCCCGGGCAATGCCTGTTGCGCCCGGGCCGGCATGGCCGCAAGCGACGCCGTTGTCGCTTCTGCCAACACGGCGCGTGCCAGCGGATGTTCGCTACCGGCCTGCAGGCCGGCTGCGATGGCCAGCACTTCATTGCGGTCGCTGCCTTCTGCGGCCATGCATGCGGTCACGTGGGGCGTGCCGTCGGTGAGCGTGCCGGTTTTGTCGAATACCACGGTGCTGATCTTGTGCGCCAGTTCCAGCGCTTCGGCATCCTTGATCAGGATGCCGTGACGTGCGGCGACGCCGGTGCCCGCCATGATCGCAGTGGGGGTGGCGAGTCCGAGCGCGCACGGGCAGGCGATTACCAGCACCGCCACCGCGTTGAGGATAGCCTGTTCGGCATCACCGCCCAGTGCCCACCAGCCAATGAATGTCAGCAGCGCGATCCCCATCACCACCGGCACGAATACCGCGCTCACCTTGTCGACCAGACGTTGAATTGGCGCCTTGGCGGCCTGTGCGTTTTCCACCAGCCGGATGATGCGTGCCAGCGTGGTTTCGGTGCCCACGGCCGTGGTACGTGCGACCAGCGTACCGTGTGCATTGATCGCACCGCCGGTCACGGCGTCCCCCGGTTGCTTGTCGACCGGAAGCGATTCGCCGGTAAGCATGGATTCATCGATCTGGCTGTTGCCTTCCACGATCTCGCCATCCACGGGCACCCGTTCGCCGGGGCGGATGACCACGAGATCGCCTGTCCGGATGGCATCGATCGACACATCGCTATCGATCCCGTCGCGGCGTACCCGCGCGGTGGCGGGGCGCAGGGATTGCAGGGCGCGGATTGCTGCCGTGGTCTGGCGTTTGGCGCGCGCCTCCAGCCACTTGCCGAGCAGCACCAGGCTGATCACCACCGCCGAGGCCTCGAAATACAGATGCATGCTGTCGGCACGGGTGAGCAGCAGATACACGCTCAGGCCATACGCCGCACTGGTGCCCACCGCCACCAGCAGATCCATGTTGCCGCTGCCGGCGCGCAGCGCTTTCCAGCCGGCGCGGTAAAAACGCGCGCCGAGCCAGAATTGCACCGGCGTGGCCAGGGCCATCTGCAGCCAGCCTGGCAGCATCCAGTGCGCGCCCAGCAGATTGCCGAGCATGGGCGCTGCCAGCGGCAGCGACAGCAGGATCGCCAGCGCCACCGGCCACCAACTCGGCAGGGTTCGTTTCGGGGGGGCAAGGGGCTCATTCGCAGCCTGAGGCAGGTGTGCGCCATATCCGGCACGCTCGACTGCGGCAATGAGGGCGGCCGTTGAAACGCCCTGTGCCACCTTGATCGTGGCCTGCTCGGTCGCCAGGTTGACGCTGGCGTCCAGCACCCCCGCTACCTTGCCGAGCGCTTTTTCCACGCGCGCCGAGCAACTGGCGCAGGTCATGCCGGTGATGTCCAGGGTGAAGGACTCGGTCGGCATGCTGAAGCCGGCCTTTTCGATGGCGCGTTGAATGGAGGCCACGTCGGTCTCGCCCGAAATGGTCGCGGTCTCGGTCGCCAGGTTGACGGTGGCCTCAGTGACACCAGGTAGCTGACTGAGCACTTTTTCCACGCGCGCCGAGCAACTGGCGCAGGTCATGCCCTGGATGCCGACTGCAAGGGGTGACGCGTTGGGGACGTTCATCGTGTTTCCTGGTTGGGTGCGGATGATTGCACCATAGACCTTGTCATGCCTGTGTCAGTTCAGCGCGCGGCGTTGAGCAGCGGGTAGTCCCTGGGCAGCAATATCCACATGCGGCCGCGCTGCTTCATGCGGCCAGCCAGTTCGCCGGCCTCGTTGCCAAACCCCCAGAAAAAATCAGCCCGCACGCCGCCGCGAATCGCGCCACCGGTATCCTGTGCCATCACCAGTCTGTTCAGGGGTTGCGTTGAATTGGGCTGGGTGGTGGCGAGAAAAACCGGTGCGCCGAGCGGCAGAAACCGCGGGTCGACCGCGATCGAACGGCCACCGGTCAGCGGTACGCCGAGCGCACCCAGCGGGCCGGTCAGGCCGTTGGGCAATTCGCGGAAGAAGACGAAGCTGGGGTTGCTGGCGAGCAGTTCCGGCAGCTTGTCGGGGTTCCTGGCGCCCCAGTCCTTGATGCCCTGCATCGACGCCTGTTCGAGCTTGAGTTCGCCGCGCTCGACCAGCAGCTTGCCGATGGACTGATAGGGATGGCCGTTCTGGTCTGCGTAGCCCACCCGCAGGTGCGAACCATCCGGCAACTCGATGCGTCCCGATCCCTGGATTTGCAGAAAAAACAAATCCACCGGGTCTTCCGCCCAGGCAATGGGCTTGCCGCTGAAGCTCAAGCCGTTGCCGTTGGGCAGTTCGATTTCCCTGCGTGTGAGATAGGGCACGACCTTGTTGCCCACCAGCCGTCCGCGCAGGCGCAGATTTTTCAGCTCGGGATAGATACTCGCCAGGTCCACTGTGATGAGGTCATCGGGTGCGGCATAAATCGGGAAACGCGCACGGTCTGTGCGGACCCGATCGCCTCTGAGCAGGGGTTCGTAATAGCCGGTGACCAGACCGTCTTTGCTGCCGTCTTCCTGGGTCGCCTGATAGGGCTGAAAACGCTGCTCGAAAAATGTGCGCACAGCGGCATCGCTGGGTGTGGTCATGCCGGCGGCTTCAGCGCAGACGGCCTGCCATGCCGTGCGTTTGACGAGGGTTGAGCAACTGCTCATGAAGGCGGTCCAGGCCTCGCTTACCGCATCCTCCTGCCAGAAGGCTACGGCCGGCCAGTCCACCGGCTTGAGCGTGGGATAGGCTGCCGCCGGGGTGGGAATCAGTGCGGGCGGCTGGCCAGGAACGGGAGGGGGGACAGGCACCGGTGTGGGAAGCGGAGCAGGGGGTTGCACCGCGCAGGCGGACAACAACAGGGCAAACAACCACGGGCTTGCGCGTAACGACATCACGTGTGAAGGCGGCTCACATCAAAAGAGGCGTTGAGTATAACAATGGAGGGCACGCTCTAAGGGCGTTCAACCACTGGAGGCTGGTCGAACCAGGCCTTTTCAGGGGCATTGCTCTGCCCGCGGACTGATTGCGGGTATCAGGCCGGGTGTTTAATGCAGAACCCGGGGCATCGCCAGGGTGAACGGGGGGATTTCCGCGTCAAACTTGTTGCCGTCTTCGGCAACCATCTGATACGTGCCGTGCATGGTGCCGACCGGCGTCGCCAGTGCGGTGCCGCTGGTGTATTCGAAGCTTTCGCCCGGTTGCAGCAGCGGCTGTTCACCGACCACGCCCAGTCCCTTGACTTCCTGAACCACGTTTTCTGCGTCAGTGATGATCCAGTGACGCGAGATCAGTTGCGCCGCCACCGTACCGGTGTTGGCGATGTTGATGGTGTAGGAAAACACGTAACGGTCGGCTGCAGGGTCGCTCTGGTCGGTGAGATACGCCGTGTCAACGTTGATGCTGATGTGATATTTGGTGCCTTCTGCCACGGGTTTGCTCGATGGGATGGAATGTGCCGAGTGTAACGCAATGACGTGACGGGCTGCTAAAATGGCAGGGTTTTCCAAAAATCCCGGAGCTTCCCATGACCTACCGCATCGCCCCTTCCATTCTGTCCGCCAACTTCGCCAAACTGGGTGAGGAGGTCGATCTGGTTCTTGCCTCTGGCGCCGATATCGTTCACTTTGATGTGATGGACAACCACTATGTCCCCAACCTCACCATCGGCCCGCTGGTATGCGAGGCGCTGCGCAAGCATGGCGTGACCGCGCCGATCGACGTGCACCTGATGGTGAAACCGGTTGACCGGATCATTCCCGACTTTGCCAAAGCAGGCGCCACCTACATCACCTTTCACCCGGAAGCCTCCGAGCATATCGACCGCACCATCGGTCTTATCAAGGAAAACGGCTGCAAGGCCGGCCTGGTGTTCAATCCGGCCACCCCGCTCGATGTGCTGGAATACACGCTGGACAAACTCGACATGGTGTTGCTGATGTCGGTCAACCCCGGTTTCGGCGGCCAGAAGTTCATTCCTTACGTGCTCGACAAGGCGCGCGCCGTGCGCAAGATGATCGATGATCGCGGCCTCAAGGTGAACATCGAGATCGACGGCGGCGTGGGTCCTGCCAACATCGCCGAAGTGGCGCGTGCCGGCGTGGATACCTTTGTTGCGGGTTCGGCCGTGTTCGGTGCCGCCAAGGACAGTGATCCGCAGCGTTATAACTCCATCATCGCCGCAATGCGCGCCGAACTGGCGAAGGTCTGAAACTTGGTGAGCGGAGAGCGGTAAGCGGTGAGCAGATAAATCTGCGGACCGCACCGCTTACCGCTCTCCGCTTACTGCTTACAAAAAAATGAACTTTCCACTCAAAATTAAAGCCGTCGTCATTGATCTCGACGGCACCCTGCTTCATACCGCCCCCGACCTGGCCCATGCAGCCGAGCTGATGATGGCCGACCTGGGCAAGCCTTGCCCCTCGCTGGAAACCATTTCCTCCTATATCGGCAATGGCGTGTCGCGGCTGGTCAAGCGGGTGCTGACCGGCGAAATGGATGCCGAACCGGATGCCGCCTTGTTTGAACAGGCCATTGCGTCGTACCAGAAGCATTACGGCGAACATGTGTCGCTGCATTCGCGTCCGTTCGATGGCGTGGTCGAAGGCCTGGATGCGTTCAAGGCGATGGGGCTGCATGTGGCCTGCATCACCAACAAGGCGGCAGCCTTCACCCATCCACTGCTTAAGGACACCGGCCTGTTCGACTATTTCGAGCTGATCCTGTCCGGCGATTCGTTGCCCAAGCGCAAGCCCGACCCGCTGCCGCTGCTGCATGCCTGCGAAGTATTCAAGGTGCAGCCGGCCGAACTGCTGCTGATCGGCGATTCGCTCAACGACACCCAGGCGGCCCGTGCGGCGGGTTCGCCGGTTTTCTGCGTGCCCTATGGCTACAACCGTGGGCGCCCGGTGAGCGAGCTTGACCTGGATGCGGTGGTGCCAAGCCTGCTCGAGGCGAGCAGGCTCGTCTGCAAGGCGAACTGATCATGGAGGCGATCGTGAACGACAAGCGATGGTGTGAGTGAAACGCGTACCCCACGTTTCAGCTTTCACACTTCACTTTTTCACGGACCTGCCATGACAGAACAAGACTTTTTCGATCTCGCCCGACAGGGATTTAACCGGATTCCCATGGTGCGCGAGCTCCCCGGGGATCTGGAAACGCCGCTGTCGGTGTACCTCAAGCTGGCCAACGCGCCCTATACCTATCTGCTGGAATCCGTGGTGGGCGGCGAGCGCTTTGGCCGCTATTCCTTTATCGGCCTGCCGGCGCGAACCGTATTGCGGGTACGGGCCCATCTGTTGACAGTGGAAACCGACGGCCAGGTGGTGGAGGAGCACAGCCTGCCCGATCCGCTCGCTTTCATTGCCGAATTCCAGGCGCGTTTCAAGGCGGCACCGGTGGCCGGCCTGCCGCGTTTTACTGGCGGACTGGCGGGCTATTTTGGTTACGACACCATCCGCCACATCGAAAAGCGCCTGGCCGACACGCGCAAGGATGATGTGCTGCACACGCCGGACATCCTGCTGATGCTGACCGAAGAACTGGCGGTGTTCGACAATCTTGCCGGCAAGCTTTATCTCATTACCCACGCCGATCCGATGCAGCCCGATGCCTATGCCGCGGGTCACTTGCGCCTGTCCGCATTGGCTGAACAACTGCGCGCGCCCGTGTCGCTTCCGGTCGAACCGGTGACGGATGTGGCGGAGCCGGTTTCCGAGTTTGGTGAAGCCGAATTCAAGGCAGCGGTGCAAAAGGCCAAGGACTACATCGCTGCGGGCGATGTGATGCAGGTGGTGTTGTCGCAGCGCATGGCCCGCCCTTTTGCGGCCTCGCCCCTGTCCCTGTACCGCGCGTTGCGCAGTCTCAATCCTTCGCCGTACATGTTTTATTACGACATGGGTGGATTCCATATCGTGGGTTCATCGCCCGAAATCCTGGTGCGGCTGGAGGGCGACACCGTCACCCTGCGTCCTATTGCGGGCACGCGCCCGCGCGGACTCACGCGCGAGGATGACCAGCGGCTGGCCGACGAGCTGATGGCCGATCCCAAGGAGTGTGCCGAGCATCTGCAGCTGCTGGATCTGGGGCGCAACGATACCGGCCGCGTCGCCGTCACCGGCAGCGTCAAGGTCACCGAGAACATGCAGATCGAGCGCTATTCGCATGTCATGCATATCGTCTCCAATGTCGAAGGCAAGCTGAAGCCGGGCTTGAGTGCGCTCGATGTGCTGCGTGCCAGTTTCCCGGCCGGAACCGTATCCGGCGCGCCCAAGGTGCGGGCGATGGAAATCATCGACGAACTCGAGCCGAGCAAGCGCGGCATCTATGCGGGCGCGGTGGGCTATCTTGGCTTCAATGGCGACATGGATCTGGCGATCGCCATCCGTACGGCCGTGATCAAGAACGGCATGCTGTATGCGCAGGCCGGTGCCGGTATCGTGGCCGATTCCGTGCCCGATAACGAATGGATGGAAACCCTCAACAAGGCGCGGGCGGTGATTCGCGCCGCCGAACTGGCGCAGGCCCGGTTCTCCACTCTGACCGAGTGACCCGGGTACGTTAATCCAACAGGCTGCTAGCTCAGATCGTAGCGCTTGAGCTTGCGATACAGCGTGCGCTCGGTGATGCCGAGTGCGGCGGCTACCCGGCTGCGATGGCCGTCATGTGTGTCGAGCAGGGCGCGTATGTGCGACCGCTCGACATCGGCCAGCGGTTGAGCGCTTGGCTGAGCCGGTGCCATCACGGTGGGCAGATGCAGGTCGGTGGCACGGATCACGCCGTCACGACAGGTCAGCACCGCACGCTGCAACACATTGCGCAGTTCGCGTACATTGCCCGGAAATTCATAGGCCTGCAGCGTGGCCAGCGCAGTCGCATCCAGGCGGCAGGCGCGCCGGTTTCCGGCCAGGCGCTTGAGCATGAGCGTTGACAGTGCGGGGATGTCATCGCGCCGCTCGCGTAGCGTAGGCAGTACCACGTCGATTCCCGCCAGTCGGTAATACAGGTCAAGCCGGAAGCGTTTCTCGTCCACCTCATCCAGCAGCCTGCGATTGGTGGCAGACACCAGGCGCACGTCAGCCGTTAGTGTGTGGGTGCCCCCCACGCGCCGGAATTCACCGGATTCCAGAACGCGCAGCAGCTTGGCCTGCAAACCCAGCGGAATCTCGGCGACCTCGTCCAGAAACAGCGTGCCGCCGTCCGCCAGTTCAAACAGGCCTTTCTTCAAGCCGCTGCTGCCCGAAAACGCGCCCCGTTCGTGGCCGAACAACTCGCTTTCGAACAGGGTTTCCGGTACGGCAGCACAGTTGATCACAATGAAGGCGCCACCGGAGCGCATCGAGCGGGCGTGGATAAAACGGGCGGCGAGTTCCTTGCCGACACCGCTTTCACCGTAAAGCAGAATCGACGCCTCGCTCTCGGCCACGCGCGCGAGGTTATCCACGCAACTCAGGAACGCCGGGGATTGCCCCACCATCTGCATGGCATCGCAATCCGTACCGATATCGGCTTCCAATGGAAAAAGCTGTTCGCCCAGATAGCGTTCGCCATCCGCACCGCGCAACGCGTGGCCACGTATGCGTGTGCGCTCGGGTTGGTCGTCGGCGTGAAAGTGCGTGTGCAACACCTCGACTGCCTCACCGTGTTCGAACAGGGCACGATGCGGGCACTGTTCGCCGTTTTCATGGCAGGGGCGGGATGCGTGGTGTGACACGGCATAACAGTGCTGGCCGACGATGGCAACAGGCGTGACCCCGTAGGTTGCGCAATAGCGCTGATTGGCCGCCACGATGCGGTAGTCGCGATCGATCACCACAAAAGGCTGGTCGTTCGCATCGATGAGGTCCTGCAGCTCGATAGACGGCATGACGATCTCCGGTGTTGTCATGACCTTATGATAACAATGACATGACAATATCGCCATGTTGGTGTGGGCTCTTCATGGGTGTATGGCCTGGAGCGCAGCGATTGCACGGTTTTGGCCGCTGGCATGACGGTTGCTTTAAGTCTTGTCATATCAACCAACAACAGGATGGAGATAAACATGACCGAAAAGACGAACTGGAAACTGCAACCCGGTGTGAACCTTGCGCCGGAAGTGGTCGACGAGGTGGCCAAGGTCGCCTGTGCGTTGAAGAGCCTGTCCGCCTACACCACCTTTGCCATGGAGCGGGAGGACTGCCCGGAGGATCTGAGGAAGATCGTGGATGATGGCCTGGAAGCCATGGCACGCATCTTTCAGTGGTGATCGCTATCCCCGACCGAAACAACACCAACCGACATAGCACAAGGAGCGACAACAAATGGCACATATCGTGATTCTGGGCGCCGGTATCGGCGGCATGACCATGGCGTATGAAATGCGCGAGCAGGCGAGGGCCGAAGACAAGGTTACCGTGGTATCCAATCTGCCGTATTTCCAGTTCACCCCCTCCAACCCCTGGGTGGCGGTCAACTGGCGCAAGTTTGATGACATCACCATTCCGGCCGCACCGTACCTGAACAAGAAAAACATCGATTTCATTGGCGTAGGTGCGGCACGCGTGCATCCGGAGCGCAATCAGATTGAGCTGACCGACGGCCAGATCGTGGATTACGATTTTCTTGTCATTGCGACCGGACCCAAGCTGGCGTTTGACGAAGTGCCTGGATTGGGACCGGATGGCCATACCCAGTCGATTTGCCAGGTTGAACATGCCAAGGCCGCTGGCCGCGTATGGGACAGCTTTGTGGATAATCCGGGCCCGATCGTGGTGGGTGCGGTACAGGGTGCGTCCTGCTACGGCCCTGCCTACGAGTTTGCCATGATCATGGATACCGATCTGCGGAGGCGTAAAATCCGTGACCGGGTGCCGATGACCTTCGTCACGGCCGAACCGTACGTCGGCCACCTGGGCCTGGGCGGGGTCGGCGATTCGAAAGGCATGCTCGAATCCGTGATGCGTGATCGCCACATCAAGTGGATCTGCAATGCAAAGGTCACCAAGGTTGAAGCCGGCAAGATGTTCGTCGCCGAGCATAACGACAAGGGCGAGGTAATCAAGGAGCACGAACTGCCGTTTGCCTACTCGATGATGCTGCCCGCATTCAAGGGGATCGATGCCGTATTCGGGATCGAGGGCCTCACCAACCCGCGTGGCTTTATTACCATTGACCCATTCCAGCGCAACGTTAAATTCCCGAATATCTATTCGGTGGGCGTGTGCGTCGCCATTCCACCGGTCGAAGCCACGCCGGTGCCGACCGGTACGCCCAAGACGGGCTACATGATCGAATCCATGGTAACCGCCACCTCGCACAATATCCGCGCGGTGCTCGATGGCCAGGAACCCACCGTGAAGGCCACCTGGAACGCCATCTGCCTGGCTGATTTCGGTGATACCGGCGCAGCTTTCGTGGCGCTGCCGCAGATTCCGCCGCGCAACGTCAACTGGTTCAAGGAAGGCAAGTGGGTGCACCTGGCCAAGGTCGGGTTCGAGAAATATTTCATGCGCAAAATGAAAAAAGGCACGACCGAACCGTTGTATGAAAAATATGTGCTTGGCCTGATGGGGGTCAAGAAGCTCAAATAATCTCTCCTCGAGGCTCCTGCCTTAAGCGCCTTCGGGCGCTCTTTTTTTGGCCGATGAGACGTGTCGCACGGCTATAATTCCCCGTTCTTTGCACAAGCTATCACTTTGCCACGGTGCCATGACGCCGAAGGACCTTCCATGCTTCTGATGATCGATAACTATGACAGCTTCACCTACAACCTCGTGCAGTACTTCGGCGAGCTGGGAGAAGACGTCAAGGTCATTCGCAATGACGAAATCGATCTGCCTGGCATCGCAGCGCTGAAACCCGATCACATCGTGGTGTCCCCCGGCCCTTGTACGCCCAATGAAGCGGGCGTGTCGGTGCCGCTGATCAAGGAATTCGCAGGCCAGATTCCGATTCTGGGCGTGTGCCTTGGTCACCAGAGTATCGGCCAGGCTTTTGGCGGCAGGATTATTCGCGCCAAGGAACTGATGCACGGCAAGACGTCGATGATCCACCATGCCGATACCAGCGTGTTCAGGGGGCTGCCCAATCCGTTTCGCGCCACACGCTACCATTCACTGGTGATCGAGCGTGAAACCCTGCCGGCGTGCCTGGAAATCACCGCGTGGACCGACGACGGCGAAATCATGGGCGTTCGCCATAAAACACTGGCGGTTGAAGGCGTGCAGTTTCATCCTGAGTCCATCCTGACAGAGCATGGTCATGCCATGCTCGCCAACTTTTTGAAAGGAAAGGGATGACGCAATACAAGGATTTGCTGACGCTGCTGCTGGATCGTCACGATCTGCCGCGAGACACCATGCTCGGCGCAATGCGTGCGCTGATGGGCGGTGAATATACGCCTGCACAGATCGCCGGATTCCTGATTGCATTGCGCATGAAAGGCGAATCGGTAACCGAAATCGCAGCGGCGGCGGCGGTCATGCGCGAGCTGTCGACCAAGGTGCCGCTCGCGGGCGTCGAGCATCTGGTCGACACCTGCGGTACCGGCGGCGACGGTGCGCATACCTTCAATATTTCCACGGCTGCAGCGTTTGTCGCGGCGGCGTGCGGCGCGCGTGTCGCCAAGCATGGCGGCCGCTCGGTCTCGTCCACCTCGGGCAGTGCCGACGTGCTGGAAGCGCTGGGAGTGAACGTCAACCTGGCGCCCGAACAGGTGGCCGAGGCTGTGAAATCCATCGGCGTAGGCTTCATGTTTGCGCCCAATCACCACAGCGCGATGAAACATGCGGCACCGGTACGGCGCGAATTGGGCGTGCGCACCCTGTTCAATATGCTTGGTCCGCTCACCAATCCGGCCGCAGCGCCGAACCAGGTGATGGGCGTGTTTAACCGCGAACTCACCGGTACGCTGGCCAAGGTGTTGCATACGCTGGGCAGCCGGCATGTGCTGGTCGTCCATGCGGAGGAAGGTCTGGATGAAATCAGCCTGGCGTCACCCACCTTTGTGGCCGAGCTGAAAGACGGTCATGTGTCCGAATATGAACTCGAGCCCGGCCTGTTCGGTTTGCCGCAGGTGGAGGCGAGCAAACTGGTGGTGAACGGCCGTGACGAAGCCATTGCCATGCTGCTGGCCGCGCTGGAAAATCGCCATGCGGGCGCGGCTGCCATCGTGGCGCTCAATGCCGGTGCGGCCATTTATGTGGCAGGACGTGCCGCCAGCCTGATGGATGGAGTGGAGCAGGCTCAGCGCGCCCTTTCCAGCGGTGCCGCACGCGACACCCTTGAACGCTACCGCCAGTTCAGTCAGCAATGAGCGACAGCCAGCCATGAGCGATATCCTCGAAAAAATCCTCGTCACCAAGCATGCTGAAATCAGCGACGGCCAGACAGCCGTGCCCTTGGGGGAGATGCGTGCGCGTGCAGGTGCGGCTTTACCACCACGCGATTTCGTCGGCGCCATGCGTGTCAGGCTCGATGCGGGCCTGCCTGCGGTCATCGCCGAAATCAAGAAAGCCAGCCCCTCCAAGGGCGTGATCCGCCCTGACTTTCATCCCGCCGACATTGCAGCAAGCTACGAAGCGGGCGGGGCGACGTGCCTGTCTGTTCTCACCGACCGCGACTATTTCCAGGGCAGCCCGCATTTCTTGATCCAGGCGCGTGACGCCTGCGCGTTGCCGGTGCTGCGCAAGGATTTCATCATCGATCCGTATCAGATTTACGAAGCGCGCGCGATGGGGGCGGATTGCATTCTGTTGATCGTCGCTGCACTGAAATTGCCACAGATGCAGGAACTGGAAGCGCTGGCGCATGAGTTGGGCATGGCGGTGCTGGTCGAATCGCACAATGCCGAGGAACTCGACGCTGCGCTGCAACTAAAAACGCCCTTGCAGGGTATCAACAATCGCAACCTGCGCACGTTTGAAGTCAGTCTTGATACCACGCTGGCGTTGTTGCCGAAGATCGGGGCCGAACGCATCGTGATCACCGAGTCCGGCATTCTGGCGCCGGAAGATGTGGCGCGGATGCGCAGTCATCGGGTCAACAGTTTTCTGGTGGGTGAGGCGTTCATGCGGGCGGATGATCCGGGGGCGGAGCTGGCCCGATTGTTTGCGGCCTGACTTGAGGCGCGTTGCCCGGGGTAGCCCGGCCAACGGTCTGTGGTTTAACAAGCCCTTCAACTGAAACAACTAGTGGTCTGCTTCCGAAATAGTGTGACAGGATTAAACGGATGTATTTTTTCGCTGGGCAAGGCGCGTGGAGGCGACATAGCGGGCTCTATGCCAACGACGAGCAACGCCGCCATGCGGAAAAAGACGCCGTTTCATGTTGCATTATTTCGGAAGCAGAC
>JANJUT010000207.1 GCA_024710445.1 Thiobacillus sp. | reverse complement strand
ATCCGCTGCAGGACTACCTCGATCAGGCGGAGCGCGCGGCCATCCTCGAAGCACTGGAACAAACGCGCTACAACAAGACCGCTGCCGCGCGCGTACTCGGCGTCACCTTCCGCAGCCTGCGCTACCGCCTGGAACGGCTGGAAATCAAGTAGCAGCCCCCTGCCCCACACGCGCAGCCCAAAATAAAAAATCCGCTACCCATTGCTGGATGCGGATTCCTGTCATGTCTGTGGTGCCGCTTGTCGGATTTGAACTGACGACCTACCGCTTACAAGGCGGTTGCTCTACCCCTGAGCTAAAGCGGCGACGGGCGATATTATAACGACACTAAGCACTGATCGCCGGATTACTTGACGACTTTAAGCGAAGGTTTGCCGCGCGGCGGGGTGGGTGCGTCGTCGGGTGGTACAGGCGATTCTTCCGGGGATGACGCGCTCGAGTCAACGGGCTCAAAGTGCAAACCCTGTCCGTTTTCACGGGCAAAAATGGCCGCCACGCGATCGACAGGTACGGAGATCTCGTGCGACACCCCGCCAAAGCGCGCGGAAAACTGGATCCAGTCGTTTTCCAGCGTGAGGTTACGTGTCGCTCCGGCACTGATATTCAGCACGATCTGTCCATCCTTGACGAAACCGGGCGGAACGCGTGTGTTGCTATCGACAGCAACCAGGAGTTGCGGGGTGTAACCCGAATCCGTGCACCACTCGTACAACGCACGGATCAAATACGGCTTGGTTGAAATCCCGGCCACGTCCTGTCCTTACTTGCGCAGCGCCTTTTCGGTCGGGGTCAGCGCATTGATGAAGGCCGGACGGCTGAACAGGCGTTCACGGTACTTGAGCACGGGTGCCGCGACCTTGGGCAGTTCAATGCCGTAATGCTCGAGGCGCCACAGCAGGGGCGCGATCGCCACGTCGAGCATGGAGAACTCGTCGTTCATCAGGTATTTCTGCTTGGTGAGGATGGGCGTGAGTTGCGACAGGCTGTCACGAATTTCCTGGCGTGACTTGTCCGACCCCTTGCCCAGGCTGTGCTCAAGCGTATTCACATGCGTAAACAGGTCGTGCTCGAAGTTGAACAGCACCAGGCGTGCGCGGGCGCGCATGACGGGATCCGGCGGCATCAGTTGCGGGTGCGGAAAACGCTCATCGATGTATTCGTTGATGATGTTGGATTCGGTCAGGACCAGATCACGCTCGACCAGCACCGGCATCTTGCCGCTGGGGCTGATGCTGGCAACTTCTTCCGGCTTGTTGTGCATGTCCACATCGATCACTTCGAAGTCCATATCCTTTTCGAACAGAACGATGCGACAGCGGTGGCTGTATGGACAGGTACTGCCGGAATACAAGGTCATCATGACGGGGGCTCCCTAAGGTGTGGCGTGTTTAAAGCTTAAAACGCCAACAGCCGGACACAGTCCGGCTGTTGGCTAAACGACATAAGCGGGTTCAGTGAATATCTTTCCAGAACTCTTTCTTCAGGTAGTAGGCCACCACAAAGAAGAACGCCAGGAAAGCCAGAACGATGATCCCGAGCTGCTTGCGCTGGAGTTGGGCAGGGTCCCCCATCCACTCCAGGTAGTTGACCAGATCGCCGACCATGGCATCGTATTCGGCGAGCGTCACGCTGCCTGGCTTGGCAAGTTCAAGGCGCTCGAGCACTTCATGCTCGCCCTCTTTCTTGTAGACCGGCACCATTTCGCCCTGCAACTCCCACAGCACATGCGGCATGCCGACCTTGTCGAACACGACGTTGTTCCAGCCCGTGGTGCGGGTGTCGTCACGGTAGAAACTGCGCAGATAGGTGTACAGCCAGTCCGAACCACGCGACCGCGAGATCACGCTGAGGTCAGGCGGGGTCGCGCCGAACCAGGCCTTGCCGTCTGCCTTGGTCATGCCGACCTTCATGGTTTCACCCGGCTTTTCAGCGGCGAACAGCAGGTTCTCCTTGATCTGGTCTTCGGTCAGCCCCAGATCCTGCAGACGGGAGTAACGCATGTATCCAGCACTGTGACAGTTCAGGCAGTGGTTCACGAACATGCGGGCGCCGCGTTGCAGGGATTCCTGGTCGCTCAGGTTGATCGGTGCCTTGTCGAGGTGGACAGTGGCACCGGCTGCAAAAGCCAGGACGGGGGCTGCCGCCAGCAGGAAAAGAAAATTCTTTAAGCGTTTCATTTAGCCAGTCACCCTTTCCGGTTCCGGTTTGGTTTTGTCAATCGAGGTATACCAGGGCATCAACAGAAAAAACAGGAAGTAGATCACTGAGAAAACCTGGGCTGCGATCGTCAGCAGCGGCGTGGACGGCAGCAGACCGAGGTAGCCGAGACCAATGAAGGACACGACGAACAGCGCCAGCATGATCTTGTAGATCGGGCCGCGATAGCGGATCGATTTGACCTTGCCACGATCAAGCCACGGCAGGAAGAACATCAGCACGATCGACATGCCCATTGCCACCACCCCCGGGAACTGCGAGCCGAACATCGGCGGCACCGCACGCAGAATCGCGTAGAACGGCGTGAAGTACCACAGCGGTGCGATGTGCTGCGGCGTTTTCAGCGGATCGGCCGGGATGAAGTTGTTGGCTTCAAGGAAGTAGCCGCCCATTTCCGGACCGAAAAACAGAATCGCCGAGAACACCATCAGGAAGACGATCACGCCGACGATGTCCTTCACCGTGTAGTACGGGTGGAAGGGGATGCCATCGAGCGGAATGTGCGTGACCGGATCCTTGTTTTTCTTGATTTCGACACCGTCCGGGTTGTTGGAGCCGACTTCGTGCAGCGCCACCAGGTGCACCACCACCAGTCCGAGCAGCACCAGCGGCAGGGCGATGACGTGGAAGGCGAAGAAGCGGTTCAGCGTGGCGTCCGAAATCACGTAGTCGCCACGGATCCAGATCGACAGGTCTTCGCCGATGAACGGCACGGCCGCGAACAGGTTGACAATCACCTGCGCCCCCCAGAACGACATCTGGCCCCAAGGCAACAGGTAGCCGAGGAAGGCTTCGGCCATCAGCGCCAGATAGATCAGCACGCCGAAAATCCAGATCAGTTCGCGTGGCTTGCGATACGACCCGTACATCAGGCCACGGAACATGTGCAGATAAACGACGACGAAGAACATCGATGCGCCGGTCGAATGCATGTAGCGGATCAGCCAGCCCCAGTCGACGTCGCGCATGATGTACTCGACGGAGGCAAAAGCGAGTTCCGCATCCGGCTTGTAGTTCATGGTCAGGAAAATACCGGTCACGATTTGCAGCACCAGCACCAGCAGCGCCAGCGAACCGAAGAAGTACCAGAAGTTGAAGTTCTTGGGCGCATAGTACTCGGACAGATGCGCCTTGTAGGTGGCGGTGAGCGGGAATCGGTCGTCGACCCAACCCATCATTTTTTGCAGGGCAGACATTCTTTAAGCTCCTTTTGTGTCTACACCGATCAGCAACCTGGTGTCGCTGAGGTATTGATGAGGCGGAATCACCAGGTTGGTCGGGGCCGGAACGTTCTTGAATACGCGGGCAGCGAGGTCGAAACGCGAACCATGGCAAGGACAGAAGAAACCGCCCGGCCAGTCGGCACCCAATCCGCTATCAACGCCCAGCTTGAGTTTTTCGCTAGGCGAGCAGCCAAGGTGAGTACAGATACCGACCGCTACCAGATATTCCGGTTTGATCGAGCGCGTTGCATTCTTGCAGTACTCAGGCTGCTGCGGCTGTTCGCTGTTGGGATCGGTCAGCTGGCTGTCGATCTTGGACAGCCCATCAAGCATTTCCTTGGTGCGATTGACCACCCACACCGGCTTGCCGCGCCACTCCACCGTCAGCAGCATGCCCGGCTCAACCTTGCTGATATCCACTTCCACCGGTGCGCCCGCAGCTTTGGCACGCGCGCTCGGCAGCATGCTCATCACTAGCGGAACAGCGACACCTGCCGCTGCAACCCCGCCGACAGCACTGGTCGCAGCGATCAAGAATTTTCGCTTACTGGTGTCCACTTTTTGCCCATTGGCTTCCTGGCTCATGTTTACTTAACCCGAACGAGTTGCAATAAAACCGGCATTCTAACCAATTTGCCCCCTCCGGCGGAAGCCCACATTGCGATTGTCTTAATGCGGGCCCGGCCCTGGGCTATAATCCCCTGGTCAAAAAATCACGCCAAGTCTCTGAATTTAATGAATATGCGCAAATTCTGGTTGCTCTTCGCCCAATCTACGACAGTAGCCCTTGGCGTGCTGTTCATCATCACTTTATTCAAACCTGACCTGCTGTACTGGCAAACGCAGCCGCAACACCTCACCATCAAGCAGGCTCAACCAGTGGTAAGCGGTGGGCACACCCCGTCCGACTCATTCGCCCCGGCGGCGAACAAGGTCATTCCAACCGTGGTCAACGTGTTCACCCAGCAAAAAATTCGGAACCCGGCTCACCCAGCCATGCAGGACCCGATTTTTCGCTATTTTTTTGGTGACCGGCAGGATTCGCGCCCACGCCAGGCGTCCAACCTGGGTTCAGGCGTCATTGTCAGTGCGAATGGCTACATCCTCACCAACCATCACGTGGTCGAGGCCGCCGATGAGATTCAGGTAGCGCTGGCGGATGGCAGAACGCTGCCGGCCCGCGTGGTCGGCGCTGATCCCGAGACCGATCTCGCTGTCCTCAAAATCGATGCCGGCGATCTTCCTGCGATTACCTTTGCCCAGCCCGACAGTATCAAAGTGGGCGACTGGGTACTGGCCATCGGCAACCCTTTCGGCGTGGGCCAAACGGTGACTGCGGGTATTGTCAGCGCACTGGGGCGCACCCACCTCGGCATCAACACCTTCGAGAACTTCATCCAGACCGACGCAGCCATCAATCCGGGCAACTCGGGCGGCGCGCTGGTCGATTCCAGCGGCAATCTGGTCGGGGTCAATAGCGCCATTTATTCGCGTACCGGCGGATCGCAAGGCATCGGCTTCGCCATTCCCGTCAGCATTGCCCGCCAGGTGATGGAACAGATCATCAAATCCGGCAGCGTGACGCGTGGCTGGGTCGGCATCGAAGTGCAGGATCTGACGCCCGAACTGGCTGAGTCATTCAACCTGAAGAGTGCAGAAGGTGCCCTGATTGCGGGCGTATTGAAAGGCGGGCCGGCCAACGCGGGCGGCGTTCGTCCGGGCGACATCCTGCTGGCGGTCAACGGCAAAGCCGTGTCCGACTCGGCCTCGCTACTCAATCTGATTGCCGACCTGAAACCCGGTGTTGAGGCTCAACTCAGGGTGGCGCGCAAGCAGCAGGTGCTGGACCTGAAGATACAGGTGGGACGGCGCCCGATGCAGCGTGCACTGGAACCGTCACAGGACCCCGAACTCAATTAAGTGACTCCCGGCTTTGCCGGGGGTCATTTAATTTGAATACCTTGGTCAAGCCCGGTTAGAGGGCATCCGATCAGACGCTCTCTGAAGCGGCCGTCTGCTTATGCGGGCCGGATGAAATGCTCGCGATAGAACTTCAGCTCGTCGATGGATTCGTAAATATCGGCCAGCGCTTCGTGCTTGTTGGATTTCTTGAAGGTTTCCGGCAACCCCGGACGCCAGCGCTTGGCCAGTTCCTTCAGGGTGCTCACATCGAGATTGCGATAGTGGAAAAATGCTTCCAGTTGCGGCATGCAGCGCGCCATGAAGCGGCGGTCCTGGCAAATGGAGTTGCCGCACATTGGCGAAGTCTTGGCGGGAACGTGCTGCTTCACGAATTCCAGCATCTGCGCTTCGGCCATGGCTTCGTTCAGCTGCGAAGCCTTGACGCGATCGATCAGACCCGATTTGCCGTGGGTGCCCTTGTTCCAGTTGTCCATCGCATTCATCACCTCGTCAGGCTGATGCACCACCAGCACCGGGCCTTCGGCCACGGTATTGAGGTCGGCATCGGTGACAACGATGGCCAGTTCGATAATGCGGTCGGTTTCCGGCGACAGGCCGGTCATCTCCATATCCAGCCAGAGTAGATGCGTGGGATTGAGCGCCATGGCGTTTTCCTGAGTTGAACAATCCGTATTTTCGCATAGACCATACGCATCCCGGGGTGGCAGAAGGCTGAGCTTGAGCCATAATCACATGATCGAAACACGGAGTCAGCCATGAAATCCCTAACTGTTCTGTTTGCTGCGGCCATGCTTGCCACCACGGCCCATGCCTCACCCTTTGCCAAGGGCGACCCGAAAACCGGGAAAGCGCTACACGACAAGACCTGTACCAGTTGCCACATACGCATGTTTGGCGGCGATGGCAGCAAGGTCTACACACGCGCTGACCACAAGACCAGGGACGCGGAGCAACTGGCCTCCCGGATCTCAGCCTGCAACACCAATACGGGCGCAGGCTGGTTCCCGGAAGACGAGGCACACGTTGCCGCCTACCTCAACCAGCAGTATTACAAGTTCAAGTAAAGCCCATCATGACCACGGTTATCGAAGAACTCGTCCGTAAAAAATGCGCGCCCTGTGAGGGCGGCGTCGCCCCGCTGACCGATGCGCAGATTGCCCCCTTGCTGAAAGGCCTGACAGGCTGGCAGCGCGATGGCGAAAAGATCACCAAGACATTCAAGTTCAAGGATCACTACCAGACCCAGGCCTTCGCCAATGCCGTGATGTGGGTATCGCATCGTGAAGACCACCATCCCGACCTCATCGTTGGCTACAACACCGTCCAGGTCGAGTACTGGACCCACGCCATCGGTGGCCTGTCGGAAAATGATTTCATCTGCGCCGCCAAGGTGGACACCCTGCTGGACATATGAGTGCGTGATTTAAAGAATCTCCATGTTTCAGCCGTTTATGGCCCTACTGACAACTCGATTTATCTAGTGGGGCACATATGAACTGGATGGAAATCATCAGCGCGCACGTGATGTGGAAACAACGCCTGACCGCCTTTCTGGCTGGCACAAGCGAAGAAAAGCTCGACCCGGAAGTGATCAAGCTCGATGACCGCTGCCCGCTGGGAAAATGGATTTACGGCGAAGGCAAGCCCATGGAAAACCTTCCCGCGTATGAAGAAGTTCGCGAACTGCACGCCAGATTCCATCAGAATGCCGCCGAGGTGGTCACCCTGCATCAGTCCAACTGCACGGCCGAAGCCGAAACACTGCTGAATGGCCCCTATTCCCGGCTGTCCGAAAAACTCAAGCACCGCATTCTCGGACTGTCGCATCAGGTCAGAGCGGCCACCAGCGGAGACTCCCGCCCCTGAACCCCCTGCAAGGCCGGATCATCGCGGCGTTCAGCCGCCGATTCATCGTCGATATTCCCGGACATGATCCGGTGTCGTGCCTGATCCAGGGACGTCATCTGCGCGCCGTATGTGGCGATATCGTCAATATCCGACTGACAGGTGACCAGGGTGTAATCGAGAGCCTGGAGCCCCGCACCAGTCTGCTGTACCGCTCCGATGCCTTCAAAACCAAAGCCATTGCCGCCAATGTCACCCAGCTTGCCGTGGTGGTGGCTGCACGACCAAGCTTCTCGATGGAACTGGTGCAACGCTGCATTCTGACCGCCGAAGACCAGGGCATTGCCAGCCTGCTCATCCTCAACAAGGCCGACCTGCCGGAAACACCCGCCGCACGGGAGCGCCTCAGTCTGCTCACCCGCATCGGCTACCCGCTCATCACCCTGTCGGCATTGACCGATGTGGAACCGCTGCGCCCGGCCCTGCGACATCACACCACCCTGCTGATCGGCCAGTCGGGCATGGGCAAATCCACACTGATCAATGCACTGTTCCCGGAAGCCAACATGGTGACCGCCGAATACTCCGAAGCACTCGACAGCGGACGCCACACTACCACCCACACACGGCTGCACCGGCTGGATGCCGATACGGCTGTAATCGATTCTCCCGGCCTGCAGGAATTTGCCTTGCAGCATCTGGATGCCAAGGCCCTGGCCCATGCCTTCATCGAATTCCGGCCCTTTCTGGGGCAATGCCGCTTCCGTGACTGCAAGCACGAGACCGAACCCGGTTGCCGGCTCCAGGAAGCGGCCGCCAGCGGCGAACTCGACCCCGCCCGGCTCAAGCTTTTTCAAACGCTCAGACAGCTCCAGCAAAACGCCGCACAACGCCTATAAAACAAGCTCGTTTGGACCCAATCCAAGGAGCAGGCCATGAAACAACAGATCGCGGCCCTATTCACACTGCTGTGGCTGGGAAGCATCATGCCGGCCCAGGCATCGGGAAAGTGGGTGGCAACGCCGTATGCCCCGGCCAGGGTGATGTTCGAGTTCTATCTGGACAATCCACAGAAAATCGGCAGTGCCCTGTACTGGGTGCGTTCGCTGATGAATCCCCTGCAGGAAGCACCCTATGACTACTCACCCGAAGAACTGAACATTGTCGTGGTGATCCACGGCACCGAGATTGTCACGATAGCGAAAAAGAACGAAGCCACATACCAGGAGGCAGTGGACCGCATGCGCTACTACGCGGCACTTGGGGTGTCGTTCAAGGTGTGTGGCCAGGCGGCCCAGGACTATGGCTACACCATGCAGGATTTCCAGGATTTCATTGAAGTCGTGCCCAACGCCATCACCGAACTGGCGCACTGGCAGCAGCAAGGCTATGCGCTGATCATCCCGCAGATCCTGGACAAGACGATCAGCATCGAGTCCATCCGCTGAGCCACCAGCTTATTTCGTTTCCAGGCAATAAGATCTCGAAGGCAAGCTGCAGACAGTGCTGCAGCACGGCAGTGCGTGGTTGTTGTCGACATGTCGGCTACAACCACGGCCTACCCCTTGCGGGTAAAGCGAAGCCGACAAAGAGATTATTGTTTGGAGACGAAATTATTCCGGCCAGTGCTTGATGTAGCGCTTGAGCAGACTGTTCTCGAACTTGGCTTCCTTGAGGCTGGCCTTGGCCACATCATGGAAGGAGATGATGCCGAACAGCTTGTCGCCCTCCAGAATCGGCAGGTGGCCGATGTGCGACTTGGTCATCACGTCGCGCGCGTAATCGACTGAATCGTCGGCGCTGGCCACTACAGGCTCGGTTTCCATGATGGTGCTGACTTCGGCGTCCTTGAGATCGCAGCCCTGCTTGAGCATGCCTTTCACCACATCGCGCTCGGTCAGCAAGCCGACCATCTCGCCATTTTTCAGCACCACCAGGGACCCCACCCCGAGTCCAACCAGCTTGTCGACTGCACTGGCGACTGAATCGGTCGGTGCGATGCTGTGAATGTCTGCACTTTTGAGGGTGAGGATTTCTCGTATTTGCATCGCATTCTCCGGAATCAACGTAAGGTGTGAACGTAGGGTCTGATGATACCCAAAGGGCATCGATAAAACGATGA